>JBKBNR010000263.1:0-3840 GCA_046295315.1 Hyphomicrobiaceae bacterium | reverse complement strand
GATAAACTTGCAGCGTTCAAGAGCTGACGCCACGGCGGGCCTGTTGCCACGGGTCCGCATTGTGCTCTCGGCGCCAATTGGCGCTGCAACTCGAGTTCTGTCCCCCGTGCGTTGGGCCAGTCGCCTTGCCAAGGCCCGGCGTCGCGTGTCATTTGGCCGAAAGTCCCCAGTAGCGGAGAGTCGCCGGACCGGCAGACGGCTTGCCGGCGCTCCCGCGGCGCCTCTCGGCACGCATGCGCCGGGGCGCCAGTGCCAGGAGGCGGACCAATGGGCCAAGCCAAGCGCGATCTTTTCTCCAGCGTTGCCGAGACCATGAGCGAGCAGAAGTCGAAGGATAGAGCCGCCAAGCCGTCGAAGGCCGCCGATGCCTCCGACAGCTACACCGCCGCCGACATCGAGGTTCTCGAGGGGCTGGAGCCCGTGCGCCGCCGACCCGGCATGTACATCGGTGGTACGGATGAAAAAGCCCTGCACCACCTGTTCGCCGAGGTGATCGACAACGCTATGGACGAGGCGGTCGCCGGACACGCCAGCTTCATCGAGGTGCGTCTCGACGCCGACGGGTTCCTCACGGTGTCGGACAACGGCCGCGGCATCCCGGTCGATCCGCATCCGAAGTTCAAGTCGCAGTCGGCGCTCGAAGTCATCATGACGACGCTGCACTCGGGCGGCAAATTCGACGGCAAGGCCTACACCACGGCGGGCGGCCTGCACGGCGTCGGCGTCTCGGTGGTCAATGCGCTGTCGGACACCTGCGAAGTCGAAGTGGCGCGCGGCCAGCAGCTCTACCGCATGGTGTTCTCGCGCGGCGTGCCGCAGACCAGGCTCGAAAAACTCGGATCGGTGATGAACCGCCGCGGCACGCGCGTGCGCTTCCACCCGGACGAGCAGATCTTCGGCAAGGGTGCGCGTTTCAAGCCGGCGCGGCTCTACACCATGGCGCGCTCGAAGGCGTATCTGTTCGGTGGCGTCGAGATCCGCTGGAGCTGCGATCCCGCGCTGCTCGACGCCGATGGCAAGACGCCGGCCGAAGCCGTGTTGCGGTTTCCGGGCGGGCTCAAGGACTACCTTGCAGCCAGCATCGAGGGCGCGACGCTGGTCGCCAAGGACATCTTCGCCGGCAACATCAAGAAAGAGGCGGGGCACGGCTCGGTCGAATGGGCGGTGGCGTGGATCGCCAACGACGACGGTTTCTCGCGCTCGTACTGCAATACCATTCCGACGCCCGAAGGCGGCACGCACGAAGCGGGGCTGCGGCAGGCGTTGACCAAGGGCTTGCGCGCCTACGGCGAGTTGAAGAGCAACCGCCGCGCGGCGCAGATCACCTCCGACGACGTGATGACCAGCGCCACCTCGATGCTGTCGGTGTTCATCCGCGAGCCGGAGTTCCAGGGCCAGACCAAGGACAAGCTCGCCACGCAGGAGGCGACGCGCATCGTGGAAACGGCGCTGCGCGATGCGTTCGATCACTGGCTCGCCGACAACCCGAAGCAGGCCGATGCGCTGCTCGACTGGACCATCGAGCGGGCGGAGGAGCGCCAGCGCCGGCGCAAGGAGAAGGAGGTCGGCCGGCAGAGCGCGACGCGCAAGTTGCGGCTGCCCGGAAAGCTTGCGGACTGCACCGTGCAGCAGGCGGCGGGAACGGAAATCTTCATCGTCGAGGGCGACTCGGCCGGCGGCAGCGCCAAGAGCGCGCGTGATCGCGAGCGCCAGGCCGTGCTGCCGCTGCGCGGCAAGATCCTCAATGTCGCCAATGCGTCGTCGGCGAAGCTGTCGCAGAACCAGTTGCTGAGCGATCTGGTGACTGCGCTCGGCGTCGGCCTCGGCTCCAAGTATCGTGACGAGGATCTGCGCTACGAACGCGTCGTCATCATGACCGACGCCGATGTCGACGGTGCGCACATCGCGGCGCTGCTCATCACCTTCTTCTACCAGGAGATGCGGCCGCTGATCGAGAACGGGCATCTGTTCCTCGCTGTGCCGCCACTGTTCAAGTTGGCGCTGAAGAACGACGTGGTCTATGCGCGCGACGAAGAGCACCGCGCGCAGCTTCTCGCCACGCACTTCAAGGGCCGCAAGCCGGACATCACACGCTTCAAAGGTCTCGGCGAGATGGACTTCAAGGATCTCAAGCTGACGACCATGGACCCGAAAGTTCGCACCATGCTGCGCGTCGAGATCGGCGACGGCGAGGGTGGCGATCTCGCCGAGGCGGTGAATGCGCTGATGGGGTCGAAGCCCGAGGCGCGCTTCCGCTTCATCCAGGAACGCGCCGCGTTCGCGAAGGAACTCGACATCTGACGCGCGCGTGGCGCCAGCCGACGGGGGCAACGCGATGAGGCTCGATCGCCGTTTGATCCTGTCCGCGGGGGCTCTCGCGGGGAGCGTTCTGGCGCTGGCCTCGCGCGGCGACGCGACGACGAAGACGGCGGCACCGCTGCGAACGCCGGCAGCGGCTGGCGACGGCCTCGTGCCCGACGCCGCGCACGACCAGACGGCAGCGCTGCAGGCGGCCATCGACGCCGCGGCCGAACGCCGCCAGCCCGTGGTGTTGGCGCCGGGGCGATATCTGACGGGTCGCGTGGCGCTGCGCGCTGGCACCAAGCTGATCGCCAGCGCTGGCACTGTGACACTCGCGCTTTTCAAGCCGGGCGCCATGCTGGTCGGGGAAGGCGCCGACGGTGTCGAACTCTCCGACTTCACCATCGACGGTGGCGCGTTGCCGGGTCTCGGCGAGGGCCGCGACGCGCTGGTGCATCTGAAGGGTGCGACGGGCATCACAATCGACGGGCTGACGATCCGCAACGCCGGCGCGAAAGCCATCTCACTCGACGCCTGTTCGGGGCGGATCGAGCGCTGCCGCATCGCGGGCGTCGGCGATGTCGCGATTTTCTCCGTCGATGCAAGGGGGCTTGCCGTCACCGGCTGCGACATCGCGGACTGCGGCAACAACGGCATTCAGGTCTGGCGCAGCAGTCCCGGCGACGACGGCTCCATCGTCTCCGGCAACCGCATTGTGCGCATCGCCTCGCGTGCCGGCGGGACAGGGCAGAACGGCAACGGCGTCAACGTCTTTCGCGCCGCCGGCGTCACGGTTTCGGGCAACCGCATCACCGATTGCGCCTATTCCGCGGTGCGCGGCAACGCGGCGTCGAACCTATCCATTCTTGGCAATTCGTGCGCGCGCATCGGGGAAGTGGCGCTCTATGCCGAGTTCGGTTTCGAGGGCGCGCTGATCTCCTCGAACATCGTCGACGGCGCCGCCGCCGGCATCTCGGTGACCAACTTCAACGAGGGCGGCCGCCTCGCCGTGGTGCAAGGCAACCTGATCCGCAACCTGAAGCGCCGCGAGCACGAACCGGTCGACAAACGCGGCGAGGGCATCAGCGTCGAAGCGGATACGAACGTCACCGGCAACACGATCGAGAACGCACCGTCGGCCGGCATCGTGATCGGATGGGGCCGCTACATGCGCAACGTCGTCGCCAGCGGCAACATCGTTCGGGATTGCCGCCACGGCATCTTGATTACCGCCGACGAGGACGCGGGCGCGTGCTTCGTCACCGGCAACCTGATCTCCGGCGCGCGCGACGGTGCCATCCGCGCCGTGCGCGAGGGCGGCGCGTTCGGTCCCGACCTCGTCCGGCAAACGACCGATACCGGCCGCGTTCGCATCACCGGCAACATGGCTGTTTGAGCGTCATCCAAACCGATGCGGCACGGACAGCGGCCGAATGCGACCGGCCGTCCGTGCCCGCACCGCCCCGCCGCCGATGTCCAAGCATGCATCACCACGACGCATTACCACGTCAGTGTCCGCGTACCGTCCTTGAACAGCGC
>JBKBNR010000262.1:0-3857 GCA_046295315.1 Hyphomicrobiaceae bacterium | reverse complement strand
AACCCTCGCTCGACGACATGGGCCCCGGCACCGACCGCCCGGTGCCCCGCCGCCCCGACGTCGACCCGCGCACCAAGGCCGGCGCGTTCGGTGAAGGCGTGCGCGGACCGCACAAGCCGACGCTCGACGAGATGGGCCCGCACGCGCTGACACCGCCGCGCCAGGGCGGGAAGCCGCTGCCCGCCAAGCCGGCGCTGATACGCGAGTTCGACGATAGGGCCGAGAAGACCAAGCGGCGTGGCCGCCCGAAGAAGACCGGGCGGCCGGGGGCGTAATCATGCCGGCATCGTAGGCGCCGACCAGCTTCCCTTTCCGCCCTGCCTCACCCGTTGCACCTTCCCCGCCACGGCGCCCCTCCTGTTCGGCGCAAATTTTGGGTACGGCATGGCGCGCTTGCGCTTCCATCCGACATTTGCCATCCGTGCTGCGGTCGTCGGGCGGATGAATGCCACTGGGGGATAGGCACTTGCGCGGAATGATGTGGCTGACGTCGGTGGTTTGGATCGGGATCGCGGCGCACCTTGCCCGGCTGAATTGGCCGCACATTCCGCTGGATATCAGTGCCGCCGACCCGGCCACGATCCAGGCCTACGATGCCGCCGTGTTGCGGCACGTCCTCGTCTATGCGGGGATCGCATGTGCTCCGCTGGCCGTGTTAGCGCTCGTCGATCTCTTGTTCTCAAAACGCAAATAACGCGGGTCTGTGGGCCGCGACGCGAAACCGGCAGCGCGCCCTTGCGTTGTGCTTAACCGAATGCGAATTAATTGGGTGTGACTTGGCTGATCCGCGGTCGGACTACACGACGGGCCGGATCGTTGCTGTTGCTGTGGAGGCAAGGTCTGTGATGAGCTTCGTCAGGAACGGATTGGTCGCCGCGCCCGCACTGGCTATCGCCGCACTCATGGCAGGCTCGTCGTCGGCCGCAGACGTGACGCCCTTCGCCTCGCTGGCTGGAAGCTGGAGTGGGGCGGGGCAGATCCGGCTCGAAGGCGGCAAGTACGAAAACATCCGCTGCCGCGCCTTTTATACCTTGCCGGAGAAGGAGAAGCTCGGCATGGCGATCCGCTGCGCCAGTTCGTCGAACAAGATCGAGATGCGCGCTTCGCTGACGTACGCCAACGGCAAGGTGACCGGCGACTGGGAAGAGCGGACGTTCAACGCCGCCGGCAACGTCGCAGGCACCACCAGCGGCAGCCATATGACCTTGAACATCGAAGGCGGCGGGCTGACCGGCAGTCTTGCCGTGCGCCTCGGCGAGAAGAGCCAGCTCGTCTCCATTTCCACCGAGGGTTCGGCTTTCCGCGGGCTCAGCCTGTCGCTGACGCGCGGCTGAGTGGAACCGAACCCCGACGTGTGCCAGGCCCGCATCGGGCAGCGCGCATCCGGTTTGTGCTGCCGCCGAGTTCCGATCTATATTCGTGAGTCGGGACGCCCGGCCGCTAGGTAGCGGTGCCCGCCGTCAGACCGTTCACATCGGAGAAGCGAGACATGAGCACAATCTTCCCCAAGCCCAACGGTGCGGGCTGGCGGGTGATGGCCGCAGCCTTCATCGGCGCAGGTGCGTTCCTCGTCGCTGCGACGATGGCGGAAGCCGGCCGCCTCGGGATCAGTCGCGATTACGGCTACGACGGCATCGAGGAAGGTTATGTCGTGGCGCGGAGCCGGTTCGGCAACGGCACAGTTTCCGGTCCGGTGCGTGAGACGCGGGTCGGACCGCAGGTTCGCTTGCCGGGCGGAACCTGGGAATACTGCCGGCGCTCGTGCTCGGAGACTCTGCGCGTCGAGACCGTCGACATCTGGGAAGCGCGCCAGGGCATGGGCGCCGAATGCGGCATTCTCGGCTGCCTCAGCATCGGCATCGGCCGCTGAGACGCAGTTGCGGCCAGCTACGACCGGGCCCGCAGACTTAGTTGACGAACGGGTTGGTGCGCCGCTCGAGGCCGATCGTGCTGCCGGGGCCGTGACCACAGATGAACGCCCACTCGTCGCCGAGCGTCAGCAGCTTGGTACGGATGGCGTGGATCAGCGCATCGTGGTCGCCGTAAGGAAAGTCCGTCCGGCCGATGGAGCCACGGAACAACACATCGCCGACGACCGCGAATTTCTGTGCGTGGTTCAGAAACACAACCGAACCCGGTGAATGCCCCGGGCAGTGCCGGACATCGAACCGGTGCCTCCCCACCATGACGTGGTCGCCCTCGTCGAGCCAGCGATCTGGCGTCACTTTGCGGGCCGGTATGCCATAGGCTTCGCCCTGCTCCTCGAGATGATCGAGCAGCATCTTGTCCGCTTTGTGCGGCCCGACGACCTCGACACCCAGTTGATCTTTGAGATCGGCCGCGCCCGCCGCATGATCGATGTGACCGTGGGTCAGGATGATGCGTTCCGGCTTGAAGTTCAGCTTGGCGATCGCCTCGTTGATGCGGTCGAGGTCGCCGCCGGGGTCGATCACCGCGCCGGCTTTCGTTTCGTCGTCCCAGATCAGCGTGCAGTTCTGCTGGAACGGCGTCACGGTGACGATGGCCGCTTTGAGGCCTTCAGGGCGGCTGGATGATGAGGTCATCGCTATCTCGGTTCGACGTCTGTTTACGGCTGGCTGGTTACCGGTTCATCGCGTCTTATCCGAGTTGCACGCGCGTTGCCAGTGCGTCGCATCCGACGTCGCGGCCGGTCGTGATCGTCTGCGATCGGGCGGTGGAGCGGTTGTCGCTTTGGCTGGCCGGAGTGCCAGCGCCCGCGCAGACGCTCTGCGTGCGCGAGCGAGCGTTCCCGCGGCGGGCGGGCGGTCACCGGGAGCAGCGGCAGGTTCGGGTTTGCGACGGCTCACCGGGCCAGGGCGCCCCGACGACCGACGGACGATGACCGTGCGGAGCCGTGTGGAGGCGCCAACGGAAACGGTCCTGCTTCGCGACGCACCGGTGACGCCGCGCCGGCAACCGTCACGACACGGCAAAGAGCACGCCCCGCAAGCACGCCGCCAAAAGTGGCGTGCCGACACGACCAACGGTTCAACGGCTCGCACGCGCCCTCACCTGCAGGGGCTCGGTTTCCGTCCGCTCACTCACCCGCACCCTTGCGCATGATATCGGTCTGCAGGCTATCCGGTGTCACCCAACTTTCGATCATGCCGAGCGACGGGAACGTCTCGATCAGCCACTGGCCGAACCAGTTGAGCGATCCGGTCAGGAACATGATGCCGGTGAGAACGAGCAGCACGCCCATCACCTTTTCCATCGTCCCGAGATGCCGGCGGAATTTGTGCATGAAGCCGAGGAACGGCTTGATCGCGACGGCCGCAAGGATGAACGGAATGCCGAGACCGAGCGAGTAGGCGGCGAGCATCGAGATGCCCGTCGACATGCTGCCCTTGTCGGCGGCCAGCGCCAGCACGGTCGCCAGGATGGGGCCGACGCACGGGGTCCAGCCGAAGGCGAACGCGAGACCTATAACGTAGGCGCCGAGATAGCTCGTGGTCGGCGCCTCGGAATGATAGCGCGCCTCCGAGTAGAGCAAGGGTATGCGCAGGATGCCGAGGAAGTGCAGGCCGAACAGGATGATGACGCCGCCGGCCACCATCGACAGTTCGCTCTTGTAAGTCTGTATCATCTGCCCGAACCACGAGGCACCGGCGCCGAGCGCGATGAACACTGTCGAGAAGCCGAGCACGAAGAATACGGACGCCGTGACGACGCGCCGCCAGACGGCGCGGTCGATGCCCTTTTCGTCGGTCATCTGGTCGAGTGTCGTGCCGCCGAGATAACCGAGGTAGGGCGGCACCAGAGGCAGGACGCACGGGCTGAGGAAGCTCGCAAGCCCTGCGAGGGCCACGCCGAGGTAGATGTGTGCGTCCGCGAAC
>JBKBNR010000261.1:0-3876 GCA_046295315.1 Hyphomicrobiaceae bacterium | reverse complement strand
CGGGGACGCGGCTGGCTGATCGGACATCTGTTCTGGGTGCCCGTCTACTGGCTGGCGATTTCGCTCGCCACCTATCGCGCGGTCAAGGAACTGGCGCTGGCGCCGCATCATTGGGAAAAGACGCCGCACCGCGCCCGTGCCCGGCGCCAGTCCGCCCGCCGTGCCCCCCGGGACTGAGCCGCCCGCCGGCCGGCCTCCAACACAGAACTTCGACGTTTCTTCGCCTGTTTCGCCGGGAACTGCCGCCGCGCCCCGGCGCGCCTAACCTCCGATCATCGAGACACGAGATGACGAGGAACGGCGACCATGGCTACCAAGGATCACACCCTCAAGATCGCTGGCGGCAAGACCGGCGTGCTCCTCATCCACGGCCTGTGCGGCACCCCCGCCGAGATGCGCTTCACCGCTATGGGCCTCGCTCGCGCCGGCTACACGGTTCACTGCCCGCAGCTCGCCGGTCATGGTGGCAGCCGCGGCGACGTCATCAAGACCGGCTGGAAGGACTGGGTGAAGAGCGCCGAGGACGCGCTGCTCGAGCTCTCCGACGAGTGCGACACGGTGATCGTCGGTGGCCTCTGCCTCGGCTCGATCATCGGCCTGCACCTCGCCGCCCGCCATCCGGAGAAGGTCGACGGCATCGCGCTGTTCTCGCCGACGTTCTGGATCAACGGCTGGGCGATGCCCTGGTACACGAAGTTGTTCAGCCTCGTCCGTCACCGCGCGATCGCCAACTTCATGCACTTTCCGGACGCCGCCTCGCTCGGCATCAAGTGCCCGCGGGTCCGCGATTTCGTGAAGGCTGCGCTGACCTCGTTGGACGGCTCGGCCGCTGGCACGGACGGTGTTCCGGGCGCCATGGTTCTCGAGCACCAGCGGATGGTTCGCGCCGCCAAGGAGATCATGCACAAGGTGACGCAGCCGGCGCTGGTCATTCACTCTCGAGAGGACGACTACGCCAACCTCGATAATGCGACGTATGTCGGTGAGCGGCTCGAGGGCACGGTCGAAATGGTCGTACTGAACGACAGCTACCACATGATCACGCTCGATCGTGAGCGCCACATCGTGGTGGAACGGACCAAGGCGTTCATCGACCGCATCGTGGACGACATCAAGTCGGCCGTTGCCGGTGATCGCGGCATGGTCGTGGCGGCGGCTTGAGCCTGGCTCTCCAGCCTAAAAAGATGGGGTCCAGGGGACAAGTCCCCTGGCCTTCGCTTGTTGCCCGAAATGCCCCTGACGATCTCGAAACGATAGCGTCACCCAGCTGTTGCCCGGCCGGCCCTGTCGTGCGCTTATCGCAGGCGCATGGCAACGATCCGGCCATGACGCGGAAACTTGGATTCCAGACGTGCAGAATCGATCGACCAGCTACGATTGCTATTGGGACACTTTCCGCGCGGCGCGAGACCCTTCACCGCCACTCGACGGCGATCAGTTTGCCGATGTCGCGATCATCGGCGGCGGTTACACCGGGCTTTCGACGGCCTGGCATCTGAAAAAGGCCGAGCCGGGCTTGCGCGTCGTCGTGCTGGAGAAGGAGACGGCCGGGTTCGGCGCCAGCGGGCGCAACGGTGGCTTCGCCATGTCGCTGTTCGGCACGGCCGTGCCGCTGATGAAAATGCTGCACGGCGATGCCAAGGTGCGCGAGGCGCACACGCTCATGATGCGCGCCATTCGCGCGCTCGAAGCGACGGTGAACGAGAACGACATCGATTGCGACTACGAGCGCAGCGGCTTCTTCCGCATGTCGACGTCGCCGGCCTATGAAAAGCGCATCCGCGAGGAATTCGATTATCTGACCGGCCTCGGGCTCGACGGTCTCGAGTGGATGGATCGCGATGCGGTGGCGGCGCGCGTGCGTTCGCCGCGATTTCTCTCGGGCTGCTTCGAGCCCGACTGCGGTCTGCTCAATCCCATGAAGTGGCTCGACGGGCTGCACCGTCTGGCGGTCGAACGTGGCGCCGTCATTCACGAGCGATCAGGCGTGACGGGCATTTCACGCAGCGCTGGCAAGCATCGACTGACGACGCCCGGCGGCACGCTGACCGCCGACAAGCTCGTCTACGCCACCAATGGCTACACCCATCTGCTGCCGACCTTGCGCATGCGGTATGCGCAGATCCCGGCCTACACTTACGTCGTCGCCACCGAGCCGTTGACGGCGGAGCAGCGCGCGTCGATCGGCTGGCAGGGCCGCGAGGGCATCGAGGACGGCCGCAATTACATGCACTATTTCCGCATGACGAAGGACGGCCGCATCGTCGCCGGCGGCGGCCCGGGAGTCGTGCCGTTCGGTCATCGCATGAGCTTCGACAGCAATTCCGAGGTTTGGGCGCATCTCGAACGTTTCATCAAGCAGACGTTTCCCTCGCTCGCCGATGTCGGAATCGCCCACCGCTGGGGCGGCGCGTTCTCGATGACGGCTGATTTCACGCCCCGCGTCGGCGGCGCTGGGCCCGGCGCCTACTGTGCCATCGGCTGCACCGGGCATGGCGTCGCGCTGACCCATATGAACGGGCAGATCCTGCGCGATCTGGTGCTGGAGCGGCAGACTGACCTCACGGACCTGTGGTTCGTCAACCGCTTCGCCATGCCGATGCCGCCAGAGCCGGTGCGCACGTTGGTGACGGCCTCGGTCGCCAAACTGATGGCGCTCGATGACCGGCGCTGCGACCCGGCATGACGTGAGCGAGGGCCCTCGCGCGCCCCTGACACACATCGCCATGGCTCGCTTTTTTCCTCGGCTCCCCCCTTGAAACTCCAGAATGCTTCGCCAAAATCCGCACGCCGAGGGCCGCTCGCGACGAGGGCTCTCAGCATTCGACTGACAATTGGTTAGGGCAAACAAGGAGGTATGACTCATGAGGTTCCGCCCCCTGCATGACCGTGTCGTGGTCCGCCGCATCGACGCCGAGAACAAGACGGCCGGCGGCATCATCATCCCCGATACCGCGAAAGAGAAGCCCCAGCAGGGCGAGGTAGTCGCCGTCGGGCCGGGCGCCCGCGACGAGCAGGGCCGTGTCGTGGCCTTGGACGTGAAGCCGGGTGACCGTGTTCTGTTCGGCAAGTGGTCCGGCACCGAGGTGAAGATCGACGGCGAGGAGCTGTTGATCATGAAAGAGAGCGACATCCTCGGCGTTCTCGATGCCCCCGCGAAGGTGAAGGCGGCCGCCTGAGGCGCCGCGCACGACCGCCATGAACATCCAACGGAGCTTTTCGGCCGTCGCCACGTTGCTGGCGTTCGGCACGGTGGTCGCTGTCGCGTTGTCGACGATGTGATCACCGGTACGGTTTTGAGGAGCTGATCGAACATGTCTGCAAAGGAAGTCAAATTCTCGCACGACGCGCGCGAGCGGATGCTGCGCGGTGTCGACATTCTGGCCGACGCCGTCAAGGTGACGCTCGGCCCCAAGGGTCGCAACGTGGTCATCGCCAAGTCGTTCGGCGCGCCGCGCATGACCAAGGACGGTGTTTCCGTCGCCAAGGAAATCGAACTGGAAGACAAGTTCGAGAACATGGGCGCGCAGATGGTGCGCGAGGTGGCGAGCAAGACCGCCGATCTCGCAGGCGACGGCACCACCACCGCGACGGTTCTTGCCCAGTCGATCGTCCGCGAGGGCGCGCGCTCCGTCGCCGCCGGGGCCAATCCGATGGACCTGAAGCGCGGTATCGATCTCGCCGTCACCGCCGTCGTCAGCCATCTCAAGGCCAATTCGCGCCCGGTGACCAACAACGGCGAAGTGGCGCAGGTCGGCACCATCTCGGCGAACGGTGATGCCGAGATCGGTCAGATGATCGCCCGCGCCATGGAGAAGGTCGGCAAGGAAGGCGTCATCACAGTCGAGGAGGCCAAGAGCCTCGAGACCGAGCTTG
>JBKBNR010000260.1:0-3882 GCA_046295315.1 Hyphomicrobiaceae bacterium | reverse complement strand
GCCAAACGCCGATCGGCCGGTCGGCGCGGGCAAGCCGCAGATACGGCCGCCAGCTTCTGGGCGCCCAGGTGTCGACCCAGTTTCCCGGCGCGGCATCCGCGACCGGCGCTGCCGCGTTGTCGGGCAGCGGCGGCAGCGATGGTGACGGGGAGGCAGGCGCTGTCATCGAACCGCACTCTTTTTGTCCGGCATTTCGAGCCCTCTTGCACCAGCCGGGCTTGCGATGCAAGGAACCGGGGTCTTCCCGACTGCGGAGCTAACCCTTGGCCATCCACGATTTCAACGCTCAGCGTCTCTTTCTGGATGCATCGTTGGTCGCGGGCGAGCCCATCGCCGCGACGCGCGAACAGGCGAATTATCTGCTCAATGTGATGCGGCTCACCTCGGGCGACCGGCTGCTGGCCTTCAACGGCCGCGACGGGGAATGGCTCGTCGAGGTGGTGGCCGTCGGCAAGCGCGGGCTCGACCTCGTCCCTCTGGATGCTGTGCGTGCCCAGACCCCGCCCGGCACCATTTGCTATTTGTTCGCGCCGCTGAAGCGTGCTCGGCTCGACTACATGGTACAAAAGGCGGTCGAGATGGGCGTCGGGCGGCTGTCGCCGGTCATGACACGGCGGACGGTGGCCGAGCGCGTCAACCTCGAGCGCATGCGCGCCAACGCCATCGAGGCGGCGGAGCAGTGCGGCATTATCTCGCTGCCCGACATCGACGAGCCGCTGGCGCTGGCAAAAGTTCTCGACGGCTGGGATGCGAGCATCCCGCTGGTGGTGTGCGACGAGACGGCGGTCGTCGCCAACCCTATCGCGGCGCTGGCTGGGGTGCGCAAGGGGCCGGTCGGGTTGCTGGTCGGGCCGGAGGGCGGGTTCGCTCGGGAAGAGCTCGAGATGATCCGCGCCATGCCGTGCGCGGTCGCAATCTCGCTCGGGCCGCGTATCATGCGCGCCGACACGGCAGCGGTCGCGGCACTCGGCCTTCTCAACGCGACGGTGGGCGATTGGGGGTAACCTGCAACTGACCGGATTCGAAAAAGGTCAGGGTCAGGAGCCAGGGCTCCTCGCCGGCGCCGGCTCGAGACGAACCGCGGGCCGCTCAGCCAGGCAAGTTCGTCAGCAGAGCGAGGCCGAGCATCATCGCCGCGTTCATCAGGCTCGACAGGTTGACATCGCCGAAGTTTCGCACCCGGATGGTGCGAATCACCTCGACCTCGCGGACGCGCGCCGCGCCGCCGCCGTCGTTCGCGGCAGCCATCGCCTCGGCGCCGCGCAACCACGCCCACGCCCACCGCCCGACGGCGCGTGCGCCGCGCCAGGCACGGTACGGCGCTTCCCGCCAGCCGTAGCGGTAGGCGAAGATCGCCAACACCACGACGATGATTTGCAGCGCCGCCGAGACCCAGCCCCCGATCAACAGCCAGATCACGCTCCACAGCGTCGAAACGATCCACACAAGCGCGCCGAGAAAGGTTTCCATCACTCCGCTCCGTCCCTGCGTTCCGTGGTCGTCGCAGCACGCCTATACACGCTTTTCTGGCGTGACGGCATGGCCGGAATGCGTATAGATGGCGGGCCTTGCAGTTCACCGAAAGCGCGCGCCATGCCGACCAAATCACCCGCAAAATCAGGCTCGAAGGCCGATGCCGCAGCGGTTCTCGGCGGCTTGAACCCGCGGCGCAGCTTCCAAGACCTGATATTGACACTCCAGCAGTTCTGGGGCGCGCAGGGCTGCGTCGTGCTGCAGCCCTACGACATGGAGGTGGGGGCCGGCACGTTCCACCCGGCGACGACGCTGCGCGCGCTCGGGCCCCGCCCCTGGAACGCCTGTTATGTGCAGCCCTCGCGCCGGCCCAAGGATGGCCGCTACGGCGAGAACCCGAATCGCCTGCAGCACTACTACCAGTTCCAGGTGATCATGAAGCCGTCGCCGCCGAACATCCTCGATCTCTACCTGCAGAGCCTCGACGCCATCGGCATCGACACGCGCGTCAACGACATCCGCTTCGTCGAGGACGACTGGGAAAGCCCGACGCTCGGCGCTTGGGGGCTTGGCTGGGAAGTTTGGTGCAACGGCATGGAGGTGACGCAGTTCACCTATTTCCAGCAGGTCGGCGGCTTCGACTGCAACCCCGTCGCCGGCGAGATCACCTACGGGCTCGAACGCCTCGCCATGTATGTGCAAGGGGTGGACCGCGTCTTCGATCTCAACTTCAATGGTCGCGACGACGAGCGAAAGCTCACCTATGGCGACGTGTTCCTGCAGGCCGAGCAGGAGTATTCGCGCTACAACTTCGAGCACGCCGACACGGGCCTGCTGCTCGCTCATTTCCGCGATGCGGAGAAGGAGTGCAAGGCGCTGCTGGCGGCGGGCGCGAAGGGCGAAGGTGACAGGCACCTGCTGGCGCTGCCGGCCTACGATCAGGCGATCAAAGCCAGCCACATCTTCAACCTGCTCGATGCCCGCGGCGTCATCTCGGTCACCGAACGCCAGAGCTATATTTTGCGCGTCCGCGAACTCTCCAAAGCCTGCTGCGCCGCGTGGCTGGCGACGGAGGGCGGACGGGCGGCGTGAGGGGTGGCCGTCGTGTCCCAATTGCGTTCTGTCGGCTGATCGTCGCGATGGCACCATGGGGCGACAAAGGGGGCCAAGTCGGGCTAACCTGATGCATCCCGATCAAGGAACGACAGGACACAACGCCTGATGACGACATCGGCCATCTCGACTTTTCGCCTGACGCTGGCTCGGTTCTTCGCATCGCGCACCTTCGAATTCGGCATCGTGGCGCTCATTCTCGTCAACGCGCTGCTGATGGCCGCCGAGACGGTGCCATCGATCGCGTCCCCGCTCGGCAGCTTCATCCAGTTTTTCAACGATTTCATTCTGCTGGTTTTTGTCGTCGAACTCCTGCTCAAGATCGCCGTCTTCGGCCGTGCATTCTGGGCCAACCCGTGGAATTGGTTCGACCTCGTCGTGGTCCTCATCTCGGTCGCGCCGGCAACCGAAGCCTTCTCGGCGCTGCGCGCGCTGCGCGCCCTTCGCCTGTTGCGCCTCGTCACCGTGATGCCGTCGCTGCGCCGCGTCGTCGAGGGCTTCATCAAGGCGATCCCGAGCCTCGGTTCGATCATGGGGCTTCTCGCCATGCTGCTGTTCGTGTTCACTATCATGGGCACGAAGCTGTTTGGCGAGGCGCATCCTGAGTATTTCGGTGCGCTCGGCAGCAGCGCATTCACGCTCTTCTCGGTGATGACGCTCGAGGGCTGGCCGGATCTTGCGCGCGAGGTGATGAAAACGCATCCGATGGCGTGGACATTCTTCATCTCATTCATCGTGCTGTCGAGCTGGGCCGTGCTCAACCTGGTCATCGGCGTCATCGTCGATTCCATGCAGGCGCATGCGCGCGAACAGGAAGAGGAACTGGAAACCGCGATCCTGAGAAATCAACTCAAGTTGTTGGACGAGGTTTCAGCGTTGCGTGGCGAGCTGGCGCAATTGCGAGCAACTCTCACGTCGCGGACGCCATGAGTTGGACGGCAGGCCCGACGATGCGAATGCTGGCCGTCGTCGTATCGCTCGTCGCTATCGTCGCCGCCGGCTTATGGTACGCGCTGGCGCTGCCGGGGGCGTCACACACCGGCCCGCTGCCGCCCTTCACCGTGGACGAGAAGCAACTGGCATCGCGCCTGCGCGCACACGTCACGGCGATCGCCAGCGAACCGCACAACACCACCTATCCGAGGGCGCTCGAGCAGGCCGCTCTCTATATCGAGCGCCACCTCGCTGGGCAGGGGTTCGAGGTCGAGCGGCAGGCGTATGAAACGGATGCGCCGAACGGCCGCCAGACGGTGCGCAACATCTTCGTCACGATCGAGCCGGCGGGCGGGGCGGCAG
>JBKBNR010000259.1:0-3948 GCA_046295315.1 Hyphomicrobiaceae bacterium | reverse complement strand
CAATGGCTTGACGGGCGGGCGCTGCACGGCCTGCGGCTGTGCGCAGTTCCCGCGTACCCGCGCCTGTGTGAACCCGGCCTGCGGGGCCATCGACACGCAGGAGCCGCTGCGGCTGGCCGACGTGGCGGAGGATTGCCATCGGCTGCTGAAGCTGCGCGCCGAGAGCAAGGGGTTGCAGATCGTCGAGGAGTTCGATCCCGACATGCCACAGGTGTGGGCCGATCAGCGCGCCATCCGCCAGATCTGTCTCAACTTGATGTCGAACGCATTGAAGTTTACGCCGCGCGGCGGCCGCATCACCGTTACCGTCGCCGCGTCGGACGATGGCGGCCAGGTGCTGAGCGTGCGCGATACTGGACCCGGCATTCCCAAGGACGAGATTCCGAAGGTGATGCAGGCGTTCGGACAAGGCTCGCTGGCGCATCAGACGGCCGAGGGCGGCACCGGTCTCGGACTGCCGATCGTCAAGAACCTCATAGAATTGCACGGCGGCCGGTTCGAGCTCAGGTCGGAGCTGCGCAAGGGCACGGAGGCGACCATCTGGGTGCCGCGCGAGCGCGTGCTGCACCCCGTCGCCCCGTTGCAGCCGCTCGGCGCCGAACGCCACCGCCGCAGCGACACGGGCCGGTCGGCGGCGGCCGGCCAGACGTCGCACGGCTCGGTGCCGGCATCCGCCGGACGGTCGCCGCGTGCGCCCCGCCTCGTCGGTGCTCACCAGCCCAAGGGCGTGGCGGCGTTGCCGGTCAACCGCCTTCGCAACGCCTCGCCGGTGTGATTTGCCTCGCCTGGCCTCAAATTCCGCGCGACACGTCACTACATCTGCGGCAGGACTGCTTGGCGGGCGGCGACGCGTGCCCCCGGAAGCATTCGCGGGTCATCGGGAGCCGGACGAGACACCATGCAAAGCCCCTGCGTCGACATTTGCACCATGGATCCGGCAACCGGTCTCTGCATCGGCTGCGGACGGACGCTCGACGAGATCGCATGCTGGTCGTCGATGAGCGAGGCCGATCGCCGCCGCATCATGGCGGGGCTCGACGAGCGCCGCCGCCGCGCCGGCCTCGTGCCGTCTGCGGCAGCCGCTTCGGCCGGGAAAGGGTGAAACTATGGTGCTCGGGCTGATCCTGGCGCTGGTGGCCCTGGTCGCCGTGTTCGTGGCGCTGTCCGGCCAGGGCGGCAGTCTGGGTGCGATCGACCTTGCAGACGTCGGCACCGGCGGCTGGATCGCCGCCGGTGCCCTGTCGCTCTATCTGCTGTTCATGCTGTCTGGGCTCGGCGGCAGGCTTGGCCAGACGCTGCGCCATCTGGCCGTCTGGCTGGTGCTCTTTTTGGCGCTGATCGTCGGCTATGCGTTCCGCGACGAGGTCGGCTATGTGGTCAATCGCGTCGCGGGCGATCTGCTGCCGCCCGGCACCGGCATTGCTGTCGAGACGGGCGTCGCGGGGGAACGTGCGGTGCGTATCCGCCGGCGCGGCGACGGGCACTTCATCGCCGGCACCAGTGTCAACGGCGCCAGCGTGCGCATGCTCGTCGACACCGGTGCGTCGACCGTTGTCCTGAAGCCCGCGGATGCGGCGCTGGCCGGCATAAATACCGATCGGCTGACCTATTCCGTCGCCGTTTCGACGGCCAACGGAACCGCCTATGCGGCGCCGGTTCGCTTGCGCAAGATCGGTATCGGTCCGCTGGAAGTCGAGGACGTCGAAGCCCTGGTGGCCAAGCCGGGAATGCTCAAAGAGAGCCTTCTCGGTATGAGTTTCTTAAGACGATTGCGGTCATTTGATTTCTCGGGCGAGTTCCTGACCCTGCGCGGTTGACCGGCATCGGCTGACCAGTGGCGCGGGGGGCACAGTATTCTCGGCGGGTGGCTCATATGTCGGCTGGCTCTGGCGGCGTCGTCCGCGAGGCGTTCACTTGGGTCGCGGTCATCGGCGGTTTGACGCTGATGCTGCTCAATTTCGATGCCGTCCGCGCCGTCAATAGCGCGCTTCTCGGCATCGACCAGCCTCAATCCGACGACGCCGCGGCCGATGTCGCCGACGCGAACAAGAGCGGTTTCAGAGCGCTGATCAAATCCGCCGCTCCCGAAGCGCCTCGCCAGCAGGCCTCCACCAGTGGCTTCACCGTCGAACTTGCATCCGACAACCGCGGTCACTACGAAGCCGAGGCGGAGATCAACGGACGCGACATCAAGGCGCTCGTCGATACGGGCGCTTCCATGGTGGTGTTGACCTACGAAGACGCTGAACGCGCCGGCATCTACGTCAAGCCGTCGGACTTCACGATGCAGTCGCGCACCGCCAACGGCATCGCGCGCAATGCGCCGGTGACGCTGGGCGAGGTTTGCATCGAGAGCGTGTGCGTGCGCGATGTCCGCGCCATGGTCGCCGAGGAGGGCCGACTGCACGTCTCGCTGCTCGGCATGACGTATCTCGGACGCCTCGCCCGGTTCGAAGTGCGCTCCGGCCGGTTGCTGCTCGAGGAGTAGGCACAGGTCGGCCGGCGCGTTGCCGCGCCGATGCCGCTCGGCCGTCGGCCGAGGGCAGACCACGCGGAGCCGCGGCCAGCCCCCACAATCGAGGCCGGAGCAGCGCGCAGCAGCGATGTCTCGGCCGCGCGGTTGGTCGACACCGACCGGCGCCGCGTGCTGCTCGCCATCGTCGAGCGTGGCGCCGATGGGGTCATTGCCGTGTCAGAGTTGGTGGCGCTCTGCCGCTATCCGCTCAAGTCGGTCACGGGGGAGCGGCTTTAGGCCGCAAAATCATGCAGACGCTGTCGGGTCCGGCACCCACGGCCCAGCCGTTCGTCGGAACGAGGTCGTGCCGCGACGTCGTGGTGGGCGGTGAGAGGGTCGAACTCCCGACATCCTCGGTGTAAACGAGGCGCTCTACCACTGAGCTAACCGCCCTATTCGAGCCTGTTCGTCGCCAGCGGCGGCACCTTTGTCTCTGCCGGGGACGTGATCGGCCTCGAAAGCAACGAACGTACGGCAGGCCGTTGAAGTCGGGCTCTGCCCGCCAAGTCCGCGTCTGCTTTCCTGCCGGTTCTAGTCCGTCGTTGCGATCGCTGCAAGCGGGCTGCGGATGTCGTCGGCCGATCTGCGCGCGCCGTTCAAGCCCCCCCCGCGCGGCGTGCCCTGATGGCGCCGAGGACGAGTTCGGCCAGGCGCAGCTCGTCTTGGTTCAGGAACGACAATTTGATTGCAAGCTGGCGTGCCCGTCGCGCCAGCCGCTCGCGTGCGCCGCCGAACCCGACCAGCCGCACATGATCTTTTTCGGTGGTGATGAGCTCAGCCCCGTGTGTGTCGGCGAGACGCAGCAATGCCTCGGCATCGGTCTCGCTGAACGCATGGTGATCTGCGAAACTGCGTCGCGCAATGATCGCGCCGCCCTGGCGTTCGAGCAGCGCGTAGAAGCGCTCGGGATTGGCGATGCCGGCGAACGCGACGATCGGTTCGCCCGCAGCGACCGCGATCGCTGCCGTCGCCTCCGCGCGGGCTTCGAGCACGGGGCCGGGAAACGCGTGCCGTAGCTTTGCCGCCAGCGGCGAACGGGCTTCGGGATCGTCCAGGACCATACTCGGCGGGGTGTTGATGAGAATCGCGCCAGTGAGGCGCATCTGCAAGTCGAGCGGCGCTCTGAGCGGTCCCGACGGAATGACCAGCCCGTTGCCGAAGCCGCGCGCGGCGTCGACGACGGCGATGGTGAGGTCCTTGCTGAGAGAGGGGTTCTGCAAGCCGTCGTCCATGAGGATGACGCTGGGGTTGCGTTCGGTGCTGCGCTCGATGGCGCGTGCGCCTGCCCGGCGGTCTCGCGCGACGAGCGTCGGCGCGGCGCGGGCGAGCAACAGCGGTTCGTCGCCGACGTCCTCGGCGAGATAAGTCCCGTCGGCGATCCAGCACGGCCCGGCGCGGCGACCCCCAAAGCCGCGTGTCAGGATGACCGGGGC
>JBKBNR010000258.1:0-4021 GCA_046295315.1 Hyphomicrobiaceae bacterium | reverse complement strand
AGCGAGGTGATCGACGCGGTGTCCGTGACCGGTGGCCACCTTGGCGCCGGCCTTGGCGTCGTCGAACTGACGGTCGCGCTGCACTGGGTGTTCAACACGCCTGACGACCGGCTGATCTGGGACGTCGGCCATCAAGCGTATCCGCACAAGATCCTGACCAAGCGCCGTGACCGCATCCGCACGCTGCGCCAGCCGGGCGGCCTCACGGGCTTCACCACCCGTGCCGAGAGCGAGTACGACCCCTTCGGCGCCGGACATTCCTCGACGTCGATCTCAGCCGGTCTCGGCATGGCTGTGGCGCGCGAGTTGAAAGGCGGCGACAACAACGTCATCGCGGTGATCGGCGACGGCGCGATGTCGGCCGGCATGGCCTACGAAGCGCTGAACAACGCCGGTGCGCGTGACGAGCGCCTGATCGTCATCCTCAACGACAACGACATGTCGATCGCGCCACCGACCGGCGCCATGTCGGCCTATTTCGCGCGCATGACCTCGTCGGGGACTTATCTCTACGTGCGCGACATTGCCAAGCAGTTGGCAAAGATGCTGCCGAAGCACTGGGAACGCCGCGCCGCGCGCGTTGAAGAATACACCCGCCACATCTGGCAGGGCGGCGCGTGGTTCGAGGAACTCGGTTTCTATTATGTCGGGCCCGTCGACGGCCACGACTTCGGCCAGCTCTTGCCGGTGTTGAAGAACGTGCGCGACGCCCGCCAGGGGCCGATCCTCGTGCACGTCGTGACCAAGAAAGGCAAGGGTTACGCCCCCGCCGAGGAAGCCGACGACAAGTATCACGGCGTCAACAAGTTCAACGTCGTCACCGGCGCGCAGGTCGTGGTCAAGTCGAATGCGCCGAGTTACACCAAGGTTTTCGCAGAAAGCCTGATCCAGGAAGCGCGTAAGGATGAGAGGATCGTCGCCATCACGGCGGCGATGCCGGGCGGCACGGGTCTCGATCTGTTCGGCGAAGCGTTCCCGAACCGCACCTTCGATGTCGGCATTGCCGAGCAGCACGCCGTCACCTTCGCGGCCGGCCTCGCCACGGAGGGGCTGAAGCCGTTCTGCGCCCTTTACTCGACGTTCCTGCAGCGCGCCTACGATCAGGTGGTGCACGATGTGGCGATCCAGAAGCTGCCGGTGCGTTTCGCCATCGACCGCGCGGGGCTCGTCGGCGCGGATGGCGCGACACATGCGGGCTCGTTCGACATCGCCTACCTCGGCTGCCTGCCTGGCATGGTGGTGATGGCAGCGGCGGATGAAGCCGAGTTGCGCCACATGGTGGCGACGGCGGCGGCGATCGACGACCGGCCGAGCGCGTTCCGCTATCCGCGCGGCGAGGGCGTTGGCGTCGAAATGCCGGCGGAGGGCCGTCCGCTCGAAATCGGCCGTGGCCGCATTCTGCGCGAGGGCACGGCGGTGGCGCTGCTGTCGTTCGGCACGCGCTTGAAGGATGCGATGAAGGCGGCGGAGCAACTGGCGTCGTTCGGCCTCTCGACGACGGTGGCGGATGCGCGGTTTGCAAAGCCGCTCGACACCGATCTGGTGGCGCGGTTGGCGCGCGAGCACGAGGTGCTGGTCACGATCGAGGAAGGCTCGGTCGGCGGCTTCGGCAGCTATGTGCTGCATCACCTCGCGGGTGCGGGGCTGCTCGATCGCGGGCTCAAGGTGCGCCCCATGGTGCTACCGGACGTGTTCATCGAGCACGGCAAACCCGATGCCATGTATGAGGCGGCGGGCCTTGGTGCGAACGGCATCGTCGAGACCGTTTTCAAGGCGCTGGGGCGTGAGCGGCTGGTGGGAGAAGAACGGGCTTAGGCGGGCGAGGCGTCGGGGCTCGCCGTCGAACCGGCGTGCCCGTTCAAGCGCCGTCGCATCGAGCCTCCCATCCTGCCATCGACCCTGCGCCAGCATCAGGTCGGCGTGGGCATCGAGGCGGTGGGGGTAGTCAAGCCGATGCACGATCCTAGTGTCGTGATCGCGAAATTCGTCTCATTCTGCCGCACGCTCCGAACGAATTTCGCGATCTGAACGACACTAGAAGTAGAAGTAAACTCGTGTGATTGAGACCGAGACGTCCGCCTCCCTACCGAGCTGAAAAGTATGCAGCGGACGTCTCGGTCATCACACGAGCCGGGCCCGGAGACTGAACACATGCGCTTGAGCGGCAAGGTCGCGTTGGTGACAGGGGCGGCGCGCGGTATCGGTCTCGCTATCGCGCGAGCATTCATTGCGGAGGGGGCGCGGGTTTGGCTGACCGATGTGCGCGACGACGAGGGCATGCGGGTGGCTGGGGAATTGGGCCCCGCCGCCGCCTATCGACGTCTCGACGTTCGCGAGGAGAACGCCTGGGTGCAGGTCGTCGATAACGTGCTGGCATTACATGGCCGCCTCAATGTGGTCGTGAACAATGCAGGTATCACCGGCTTGGAGGACGGCTCGTGTTCACACGACCCGGAGCATGCCCCGCTCGAGGCTTGGCAAGCCGTTCACTGAACCAACCTCGACGGAGTGTTCCTCGGCTGTAAGCATGCCATCCGTGCCATACGGACCAGTGGGCTGGGGTCGATCATCAACATCTCGTCCCGCTCCGGCCAGGTCGGCATCCCCGGGGCAGCCGCCTATGCGTCGTCCAAAGCGGCCGTTCGCAATCACAACAAATCCGTGGCGCTCTTCTGTGCGGAGCAGGGTCTGCAGATCCGCTGCAATGCCATTCTGCCG
This sequence comes from Hyphomicrobiaceae bacterium, assembly GCA_046295315.1. Taxonomy (GTDB): domain Bacteria; phylum Pseudomonadota; class Alphaproteobacteria; order Rhizobiales; family Hyphomicrobiaceae; genus JAEUMD01. Next base: position 1,303 of record JBKBNR010000258.1, on the reverse strand, counting down.
GCAGCGGTGCTGACACCGATGTGGGAGCCGATGCTCGGCGACGGACCAGAGCGCGCGCAGAACATGGCGGAGATCGTCGCAGATACGCCGCTCCGCCGCTTTGCCGAGCCGGCCGAAGTTGCGGCGCTCGCCGTGCTTCTCGCTTCGGATGAAGCGACCTATATGACCGGCTCCGAACTGACCATCGACGGCGGACTTCTGGCCGGCACCGCGGCTCGCCCGCGTTGACCCGGTCGCCCCGGCGCTCGCCGCAGACCCGCATCATTCCCTTGTTCGCCGACGGCCGCGCCACCAAGCCCCCGCTCGAATCCTTCCGATCGAAAGGTTCGACCTCGGGTCAACCCCTTCGCGCTGCGGCATTACCGCCCGAAAGCCGCATCCAGTTCGGGCGTCAGGATGATGTCGTCCTGGTCGCTGCCGGAGGAGTGGACGACGACCCAGGTGCATGGCGCGCCGCTGTCGTTGCAGGGCGCGTGTGGCACATCGCGCGGCATGAAAACGTGATCGCCCGCCGCACATTCGAGCTGGTGCTCGAGGCGGTCGCCGTAATAGACCGAGCAGCGCCCGTCGATCAGATAGGCGATGGTGTCGATGCCCTTGTGATAGTGCGATTTGGCTCTCGCGCCGGGCGGCATCGGCAGCACGTTCATGCAGATGCTGGTTTCGCCCACGGTCTCGCGCGAGACGCCGGCACCATAGGTGAAGCCCTGCGCGCCGACGTAGGTCTGGCCAGGTTTGATGATCTTCACGTCACCGACTCGCGACATGCCACTCACTCCCAGCATTGCGGCTATGTCTTCCGCCGCACCATCACCTTCGACAAGAACGCCGGCCACCAGCCGACCGCCGCGAGACCCACATCGCGGAACATGCCATCAAGATCTTCGATCGTGTACTGGCGATAATACGGCTCATGGAAGCGGTGCGGGAAGGCTTCGAGCAGTCCGTCCCAGCCGGGGCGGTCGCCCATCTGCAGGCTGTCGATGAAGACGAGCGTGCCGCCGTGCTTCAACACGCGCGCCATTTCACCCGCCACGATGCGGCGCACGTCGGGCGGCAGTTCGTGGAACAGGAAGACGCTGGTCACGATGTCCTGGCTGGCGTCGGGCAGCGGGATCGCCTCGGCATTGGCGGCGAGCAGTGTCGCGGGGCGCAAGCGCCCCAGGTGCCGGCGCGCTTCTTAGATGTAGGCGGGCGACAGATCGAGGCCGGAAAGGTTCAGCGCCGGGTAGACGCGGCGAATATCGCGCAGCAGGCGGCCGGTGCCGCAGGCGATGTCGAGCAGATGCAACTGGCGCTGATC
>JBKBNR010000257.1:0-4060 GCA_046295315.1 Hyphomicrobiaceae bacterium | reverse complement strand
GCAGTAGAGCTTTTCTTTCTCGATGCCGGCATCGTGCACCGGCTTCTGATTGAGGAAGGTGTCGAGAATGATCGCGGTCTTGCCGGTCTGGCGGTCACCGATGATCAGCTCGCGCTGGCCGCGGCCGACCGGGATCAGCGCATCGACCGCCTTGAGGCCGGTCGCCATCGGCTCGTGCACCGACTTGCGCGGCAGAATGCCGGGCGCCTTGACGTCGACGCGCATGCGCTTGTCGGTAACGATCGGGCCCTTGCCGTCGATCGGATTGCCGAGTGCGTCGACGACGCGGCCGAGCAGACCCTTGCCGACCGGGACTTCCACGATCGCGCCGGTCCGCTTGACGGTGTCGCCTTCCTTGATGTCGCGGTCGTCGCCGAAGATCACGACGCCGACGTTGTCGGCTTCGAGGTTGAGCGCCATGCCGCGAATGCCGCCCGGAAACTCGACCATTTCACCGGCCTGGACGTTGTCGAGGCCATGGACGCGCGCGATGCCGTCACCGACCGACAGCACCTGACCGATCTCGGAGACCTGCGCCTCCTTGCCGAAGTTCTTGATCTGCTCTTTGAGTATCGAGGAGATCTCTGCGGCCCGGATTTCCATCTCTTGACCTCTTGCCCTGCGTTTAGAGTTCTGATCGGCGCTCGGACGAGACACCGGGATTGCGAAAGTTCAGTTCCAAACGAAGCGGCGGATGCCGGCACCGCGCCACCCCGGAATCTTCACGCGCCGCGCCAGCCGCTAGCCGGCGCTGCGCAGCCCCATGCGCATGCTGTCGAGCTTGGTGCGCAGGGACGAATCGATCATGCGGCTGCCGATCTTGACAACCAGCCCGCCGAGCAGACCGGGATCGACGCGGGTGACGAGTTGCACATCCTTGCCAACCGACGCCTTCAGCGTCGAACGCAGGTCGGACAGGACGTCTTCAGAAAGCGCGACGGCGCTGGTCACCTCGGCGGTCACCTCGCCCCGGCTGCGGGCGGCCAACTCGCGGAAACCCTTGATCATGTCGCCGAGCGCCGGCAGCCGGCGGTTCGACGTGATCATCTTGAGGAAGTTGCTGGCCAGCGTTCCGAGCTCCAGCTCCGAAGCGATGCCGGAAACGGCATTCACCTGCTCCTCGGTGGTGTAGAGGGGGCTTGCGACGAGCTGGCGGAAGTCGCCGCTCTCGTCCAGAACTGCCTGCAATTTCACGAGGTCGGACTCGACCTCCGCGAGCTTGCCGTCTTCGTTCGCCAGTTCGAACAGGGCGGAAGCATAACGCCCTGCTACGGTGGCCATCATCGCGTCGTCTGTCGCCACGTCAAACGCTCTCTCAGCGTCGCTGTTGCCAGCGCGTTTCAGATTGCCGGACGGTGCCGGAGCGGCCCCATCCAAGTCGGGGAAGGCGGAAATCGAGCGGGGGCGTGCCGGCCGGATGGCTGCATCCCCCTTGAAAGTCGCAGGGTGTCTAACATGGGCGAACGGGCTTCTCAACCGGGGCGGCAGGGTCGGCGTGCTGCATTCGGTCGCGCCACCCCTCGTCAATTCGGATGATGCGGCGTCGCGGGCTCAATTCGGGACGCCGTCCTCGGCCGATGCCGCCGGTTGCGGCTCGGCCAGCCGCGTGACGATGGCGGCGCTGTCGTGCAGCGTCTTGTGGACCGGACATTTTCCCGCAATTTCAACAAGTTTGGCGCGTAGATCGTCGGCAACGTCGCCGTCGACGGAAATGCGGCATTCGAAGCGGTCGATGCGCCCTGTGCGCCCCTCGACGGCGTGGCCGCAGTCGTCGCAGTGATCCACCGGCACCTTGCCGTGGCTGACCTCGACCGTGATGCGACCGAGATCCAATCCCTTGCGTTGCGCATACATACGCAGCGTCATGGACTTGCACGCGCCGAGCGCGATCGAGAGGTAATCGTAGGGGCCGGGGCCGAGGTCGTCGCCGCCGACGGACAGCGGCTCGTCCGCGAACAGGCGGTGGCGGCCCGCCGTCACCGTGTTGGCGTAGCGGCCCTGGCCGATTTCCGACACCACCACCGGCGCGTGCGCCGTTACCGATGGCGGCGGCGCGGCGGGCAGGTAACGCGACGCCCAGGCGGCAATGACGCGCGCCGCGTAGGCGGCATCCTCCGCATCGGTCAGCAGATGATCGGCGGAATCGAGCGAGACATAGCTTTTCGGGTGCTTGGCCGCTGAATAGATGCGCGCCGCGTGGTCGATGCCGACGACCTCGTCCATCGGCGAATGCAGCACCAGAAGCGCTTTTTTGAGGTGTCCGGCGGCGCTCGTGATGTCGTGCCGCGCGGCATCTTCGAGGAACTGGCGGCGGATGACGAAATTCAGGCCCCCGATGTAGACCGCCGCCAGGCCAAAGTCGCGCACCACGTACGGTGAACCGCCGACCACGCGCCCGACATCGCCGACCTCAGCCGGTGTGCCGATGGTGACGATGGCCTTCGCCTCGGGAATTGCAGCGGCAGCGGACAGCAGCGCCGCGCCGCCGAGCGAATGGCCGACCAGAATGGACGGCGCCTGCCCGTTGCGGCGCATATGCTCAACGATGGCCAGTACGGCGGCGCGATAATCGCTGAAATTGCTGTCGGCGAAGGCGAGCCCATGCGTCTTGCCGTGCCCCGGCAGATCGAAGCGCAGCACCGCGAAGCCTTCACCCGCCAGTCCCTCGGCGATGCGCCGCGTGACGGCGAGATCCATCGAGCAGGTGTAGCCGTGCACCAGCAGCGCGTGGGCTTTGGGCACGCCCGCTGGCTGGTCGATCCGCGCTGCGATACTGACGCCGGGACGGGTGGGAAGCGGGATCTGGATCGGGGTCTTGTGAGCCGTGCCGGACATCAGCGCCTCGCGTCTTGTTAAACTGGGCACAGGCGAGCACGCGGCCTCTGCCGAGGCAAGGTTTTCGATCAATCAGGCTCTGCCCGTCACATCACGGCTTGATGCGGCCGATCACCGAAATGGCGCCATCCGCCACACGGACCACCACGCCTTCACCGGACGCTGTGTAAGCACCCGTCAACGCATCGATGTTGACCTGATGTGTGACGACGACGAGCGCGCCCGGACCCCTCCATTGGCCGAGAATGGACCGCGCCGCCTCTGTCTGCGGGCCGGATTGCGCGCGATCCTCGAAGAACGAATTGAACGCGGGTTCCGGTGTCACTGCGCCGGGAAATGCCAGTTCCGCCGTCTCGGCACAGCGGCACCACTGTGACGTGAGCACCTTGCCGACGGAAACCGAGCGGTCGCGGAACGCCTGGCCGATGCCGCGAGCCTCGGCGCGGCCGGCTTCGTTCAGATTGCGCTGCGTCGCGCAGTCGCCGATGCGCATGCCCGCCGGGTCACCGATGCCGGGCGCCGTGGCATGGCGGAAAAGCACGATGGCGCCGTCTGAACGCAAGGCGTTCCATGCGGTCTCGTCGGCAGCGGCGATACCCGCTCCATATGCTGCCGACGCGGCCCCGGATGCGGCAACGACGATGAAGCGACGGCGTGTGATCGACATCGGATGATCGTCCTCCTCGACTGACCTCGGTGCTTCTACGCTCGCCGACCGACCGCCGATGACTGCGCCCTGGCAACCGAGTTGCACGACAACGACGGGACGACGAACAACAATAAGTGCAGCTCTATCGACGTATGGGGACGGTTTATTTCCGCCACCCGGCGCAGACGATTAGGCTTCGCACATGATCGCCCAGCGCCCGCTCACCATCCGCACTGCAACCGACGCCGATCTGCCGGCGATCCTCGACCTCTACGAGGAGGCCGGGTTCGGCAGCGGCAAGCGGCTCGACCCCGATCGTGCCAAGGCTCAGCTCGCGCGCATCGCCACCTATCCCGATTACCGCGTCTTCGTCGCTACCGAAGCCGAAAGCCCGCCGCTCGGCACATATGCGCTACTCATCATGGACAACATCGCGCACAATGGCCGTCCGCTCGCCGTCGTCGAGCAGGTGTCGGTGACGCGAGCCCGCCAGGGCCAGGGCATCGGCAAGCTCATGATGCACCACGCGATGGCCGAAGCGCGCGAGAAGTCTTGCTACAAGTTGCAACTGTCTTC
>JBKBNR010000256.1:2406-4105 GCA_046295315.1 Hyphomicrobiaceae bacterium | reverse complement strand
GGCGACCGTCGGTACATCGGCGGGGAACGGCAGCAGTTCGAAGTAATCGGCGAACGCCTGCTGATAGAGCTTCAGGTACGGCATGCCGACGAACTTGTAGTCCTGGTGGATGACGATGCCGACGCCGACCATCACCTTCGGGTAGAACACCTTCATGACGTGGCGCATGAGGTTTTCGTTCTTGGCGAGATCGACGAACAGCACCTCGATCGGCCGATCGTAAGATTTGACCGCCAGGATGTCGCCCTGCACGGGCTTCACATGATCCTTGATGTTGGCGATGTTCTCGACGAAGAGCGCCAGGAAATCATCGCCCTTGCGGATGCCGCGATGCGCGAGATTTCCCCATGTGCCATCATAATGGAACAGGTCGTAGGATTCGACCTCGACGCGATGGCCGACGGGCAGCGTGGGATTGTCGAGTGCGCCGCCGGTGAGGCAGAGCGTCGAGCCGCCGAGGAGGGGCCCGAGATCGAGAACGGTGCCCTTGCCCTCGTAGCAATCGCGCAGCAGCCAGTAGAGGTACTTCTTCTCCTCGACGCGCAGCATGGCGCCGCCGGTGCCGCGACGGTCGATGGTGGCCTCGGTGACGTCGAGCCAAGGCTCGGCTCCCCACGCGAATGATTTCACCATAGTCGTGGCCTCCGTTGTGGCGATGCGGCGTTGCAGGTGCAGTTACCACTACCAGAGGCCCGTTCGTAACGCTTTAGCAAGTCGTGATCCCAAGAAAAATCCTTGTCGGCCGGGACGCCGCCGATACCGTCCGCCGCGCTCGCCGCGCCGTCCATAGAGGCAGGTCAGCCGGAGGTTCGCAGAGGCGAAGCGCCACCTCGAGACGCGACAAGTGTTCAAGCCGGCATCTCGAGCCCGGCAAGGGCGAGAGATGAGACAAGGCAGGCCTCGCTCGCGAAGCGGAAATTGTAGCTTTCGTTGGCGTGGACCAAGGTTGCGACCGCGACAAGCCCCTTATGGCCAATCAGAAGCCGAGGCCCGGGCGTCGCCGACATGCGGTTTTCCCCATCGCCCGGCCAGACCACGGCGCAGCGGTCGGCGCTCGTCTGCTCGGCGAGGCGGACGAGCGCCGCGAGGATGATCGCGCGCGACTCGCCGCGTTCGAGATAGGCCGCAACATCGCGGACGTACTGCGGGTGCCGCGCCAGCACGCTCATGGTGCCGGCGCGGGCCTTGTCCTGCCAACTGCTGCCGAAGCTCTGCCCGCCCTTGTGGCGGACATAGGTGTCGGTCGCGATGACGTTGCGCCAGCCGCCGGACCGGGCTCTGAGGCAGAAGTCGGTTTCCTCGCCATAGCCGAGGCCGAAACGCGGATCGAACGTGCCGATACTGTCGATCGCGGCCCGCCGTAGCCCCATGCAGAAGCCGACGCCGCGCGGGATCTCGACCGCCGCGAGCGGCGGCAGGCTGGCGAAGGCGCGGTCGATGGCGGCGGTGGCGGCCCGGAATGGCGGTGGGCAATCGAAGTTGAGATCGGGCACTCCGACACCATAGGCGCTGTTCGAGAACGGCGTCACCGTGGCGATGTCGTCGGCCGAGACGAGACGCGCCGCGATGCGGGCGAGCGCGCCGGGCGGCAATTCGATGTCGGTGTTGAGAATGACCACGTCGCGCCGGGCATGCTGGAGGCCGCGATTGCAGGTGACGACGAAGCCGCAGTTGGTCGCGTTCTCCAGCAGCACCGCGT
>JBKBNR010000256.1:0-2396 GCA_046295315.1 Hyphomicrobiaceae bacterium | reverse complement strand
CATCGGCGGCGAACGAGCGCAGCAGCGGGCCGATGCGTGCGTCCGAACTGGCGTCGTGGACGATGATGATTTCACCGATCTGCCCCGCTTCATACCGCAACCGGTCGAGCAGCAGGGCGGTATCGTCGAAGTTGTTGTAGACTGGAACGACGACGTCGAACGCGACAGCGGCCACCGCGTTCGCCGTGCCAGGTGTCTGGAGCGGCGCGGGGCACGCGCGGATCAGGCGGCGCCGCGAGGTGCGGTTCAGCAGCGTCAGCGCAGCGTACCGCGACAGCACGACGGGCGCGTTGACGCCACCGGCATTCATCGCATACCGCGCCAGTCTGAGGCTTCGCCGTAGGACCATCGTATATTTCCGAGACGGGCGCCGAGCCGTCGCTATCGACGGTTTCGATGCGGCATGAGCGAAGGCTTCGGGACGGCGCGCGTTGCTGGGGTTCGGTGTATCCGCTATAACCGCAGGGTTTTGTTCTGGCGACTAGATTGATCAACCCGCGACGAACGCCCCGCCGGCTCGATGCATGCTGTTCGGATCGTCGGTCGCCGTGGTTCGATCATGAGCAACGAGGGGCCGATGAAGGGCATCATTCTCGCTGGCGGCGCCGGCACCCGCCTGCACCCGATGACCACCGTGACCTCGAAGCAACTGCTTCCCGTCTACGACAAGCCGATGGTCTACTATCCGCTGACCACGCTGATGCTGGCGGGCATCCGCGACATCCTTCTGATTTCGACGCCCATGGACCTGCCCGGCTTCCGGCGCCTGCTCGGCGACGGCGCACAGTGGGGCCTGAACCTCACCTATGCCGAGCAGCCGCGCCCTGAAGGTCTGGCGCAGGCGTTCATCATCGGCGCGGATTTCGTCGGCCGCGAGCGCTCGTGTCTGGTGCTCGGCGACAACATGTTCTACGGCCACGGCCTGCCCCAGTTGCTGGCACGCGCGCGGACCCGCGAAACAGGTGCCAGCGTTTTCGCCTATCACGTCACCGATCCCGAGCGGTACGGTGTCGTCGAACTCGATGCCAATGGCAAGGCAATTTCGATCGTCGAGAAGCCCAAGCAGCCGAAATCGAACTGGGCGGTGACGGGGCTCTATTTCTACGACAATCGCGTCATCGACATCGCCGCCAACCTGAAGCCCTCCGACCGTGGTGAACTCGAGATCACCGCTGTCAACGACGCCTATCTGCAGTCGGGCGATCTCTATGTCGAGTGCATGGGACGCGGCTTCGCGTGGCTCGACACCGGCACGCCCGACGCGCTCAACGAAGCCGCGAACTTCGTCGGCGCGCTGCAACGCCGGCAGGGCCTGCGCATCTCGTGCCCGGAGGAAATTGCCTACCGCATGGGGTTCATCGACCGCGCGGCGCTGGAAAAACTGGCGGCGCCGTTGAAGAACTCCGACTATGGCAAGTACCTGCTCGCGGTTGCAGCAGCCGGCTGAAGCCACGCGCGACCGTCACGCCTTCAAGGCCGCCACCAGGTCGCGGACGAAGCGGCGCATGGAGCGCTGATCGCGGCCGAGCGCCACGTTGGCACGGAGCTCCGCGTAGTTCCGGCCGAGCCGCTCGATGGCGTCGGCCAGCGCCGCCGCATCGACGCGCGCCGCGACGGTTCCCGTCACCCCATCCCGAACCTGTCCGGCCAGGCCACCGACAGGCGTCGCCACAACCGGCAACCCGGCGCCGAACCCCGCCGCCGCGACGCCCGATTGGCTGGCCTCGATGTGCGACAGGACCACCGCGTCGAAGCGGCCGAGAAGGCCGGCGATCTCATCGTCACCGAGCCAGCGGTTGACGACCTCGGCCCCGAGCGATTGCAGGCGCGCCTCGGTACCGCCGAGATCGCCGGCGCCGAAAACGCCCGCCTCGAATGCAAAACCGCGACTGCGCAGTTCCTCGAGCGTCTCGACGAACAAGCCCAACCCCTTGTAGGGCATGATGCGTCCCAAGAAGAGCAACCGCAGCGGCGCATCGCTCGGCCGTTGCGCGGTGGCTTGCTGCACGTCGTAGCCGAGATCGGGATGGAACAGCCCGACGATGCGGTCGCGCGGCAGCCGCGACGTCTCGACGAGGTCGCGGGCCACGACCTCGCTCAATGCGATGACGCGATGCGCGATCGGATAGGTGGCCGTGAGCAGCGACTGGGCGCGTCCAAAGATGTCGCCGGGATGCGCGCTGACGTCGTGGGCGACCACATGATAACGCGCACCGGCCGACTTGACCGACGGCATCACCGCGCGTGACCAGACGTGCGGCATCAGTTCGACGACATCGCTGATGCCACGCGCGCCAACCTCCAGGGCGATCTGGCGGCGAAGCAGCGGAATGCGCCAGGCTCGCGTCACCGCGCCACGATGCACCGCGAATGTATCGACCGGAACGAGCGGCACC
>JBKBNR010000255.1:0-4131 GCA_046295315.1 Hyphomicrobiaceae bacterium | reverse complement strand
TGCTCCTTCAGGATCGCGATGATCTGACCTTCCGAAAACCTGCTCTTGCGCATGTCGGCCCTCTCCGCGGGAGGGCGGACTCCACATCAGACCGGGGACATTCGTTGGGGCAGGGTCAGCGTCCGCTCACGCAACATGAAATGCGAACAGAGCCAAACCGTTTCTCCCTCGCCGGTCAGCTACGGATTCGGTGGTACAGCCTCGTTCCATCTTGCGGCGGCAAATGTGCCGGTAGGGCTCGCCTCGATCACGGCAAGAGGGATCGGCGGCCCTGCCGCAATTCCGCGACGATGCACGCGAACGGCACCGCGGCGCCGGATTCGGTGCCTCATCAGCCGCCCAATCGCTCTTCCACCGCTGCGAGCGCATCGCCCGCCTTCGACCCGTCCGGTCCGCCGGCTTGCGCCAAATCCGGTCGACCGCCGCCGCCTTTGCCGCCGGTCCGCTCCGCTGCGGCGCGGACCAAATCGACGGCGCTTAACCGCTCGACGAGATCCTTCGTCACGGCGACGACGATGCCGAGCTTGCCGTCAGGCGCCGCGTTGGCGACTGCGACGACGCCCGAGCCCACCTTCGCGCGGCCCTCGTCGGCCAGCGACTTCAAGTCTTTGGTCTCGACGCCACTGACGCTGAGCGCGAGGAACTTGATCCCGCCGATATCGCGCACCTGCGGACCGCCGCCATCTCCGGATACCTTGCCGCTCCCGGCCAGCGCCGCCTGCCGCTTTGCATCGGCGAGTTGTCGGTCCAAAGCCTTGCGCTCGTCGACGAGAGCCCTGACCCGGTCCACGACGTCCTCGGGACGTGTGCGCAGCAACTGCGCCAGTTCGCGCAGCCGTCGATCCTGCCCCGCGAGGTACGACCTCGCCGCCTCCCCGGTCAGCGCTTCGATACGACGGACGCCCGATGCACTCGCCGATTCGCCGACGACGCGCACGAGACCGATGTCGCCGGTCCGCGCCACATGGGTGCCACCGCACAATTCGACCGACCAGGCCTTGTCGGTGTTGGCGCCCGCATGTTCCACGCGTCCCATAGAGACGACGCGGACCTCGTCACCATACTTCTCGCCGAACAGCGCCATGGCTCCCGAAGCTATCGCGTCGTCCACCGCCATCAGGCGCGTCTCGACCGGCGCGGTCTGCAGAATGATCGCATTAGCGCGATTTTCGACCTCGTCGATCTCTTCCGCAGACAACGGCTTGGCGTGCGAGAAATCGAAGCGCAACCGCTCGGGCGCGACGAGTGAGCCCTTCTGTGCCACGTGGGTGCCGAGAACCTGCCGCAGAGCCTCGTGCAACAGATGCGTCGCCGAGTGATTGGCGCGGGTCGCCGTGCGGCGCCGGTGATCGACCTCGAGTTCGACGGCATCGCCGACCTTGAAGGACCCGCACTCGACGACGCCGTAATGGACGAGCAGGTCACCCAGCTTCTTCTGCGTGTCGGTGACGCGAAACAGCGCCCCTTTGGGACCACGAATGACACCGGTGTCGCCCGCCTGACCGCCCGATTCACCATAGAACGGCGACTGGTTCAGGATGAGTTGAGCCTCGTCACCGGTCGTCGCCACGTCAGACCTGGCGCTGCCCTTCAGGACCGCCTGAATGACACCCTCCGCCATCTCCGTGTCGTATCCCAGGAAGTCGGTGGCCCCGCTGCGGTCTCGAACCTCGAACCAATGCATTTCAGTCGCTCTGTCGCCGGAGCCCTTCCAGGCCTTGCGGGCATCGGCCTTCTGGCGCTCCATGGCAGCCGCAAACGCGGCACCGTCCACAGAGATGCCGCGGGCCCGAAGCGCGTCCTCGGTGAGATCGAGCGGAAATCCGTAGGTATCGTACAATCGGAACGCGATATCGCCCGGGAATGTCGCTCCCGAGACCAGCCCCGACGATGCCTCGGACAAGAGGCCGAGCCCTTTGTCCAGCGTCTTTTTGAAACGGGTCTCCTCGAGCCGCAGCGTTTCAGTGATCAGTGACTGCGCCCTGATCAACTCCTGATACGTATCGCCCATCTGGCGAACCAGAGCTGGCACCAGCCGGTGCATCAGCGGTTCCTTCGATCCGAGCAGGTGGGCGTGGCGCATCGCCCGACGCATGATGCGGCGCAGCACATACCCGCGTCCGTCATTGGCTGGCAGAACGCCATCGGCGATCAAGAAGCTCGCCGCGCGCAGGTGATCCGCGATGACGCGGTGGCTCGCCCTGGCCTCTCCGACCGCTTCGACGCCCGTGGCGTCCACTGACGCCGAAATCAAGGCGCGGAAGAGATCCGTTTCGTAGTTGTCGTGCGTGCCTTGCAGAACCGCAGCGATGCGTTCCAGCCCCATCCCAGTATCTATCGACGGCTTCGGCAGCGTGTTGCGTTCAGAGGCCGAAACTTGCTCGTACTGCATGAATACGAGGTTCCAGATCTCGATAAACCGATCACCGTCCGCATCCGCCGATCCTGGCGGTCCGCCGGGGATGCCCTTCTTGCCGTCGGGATCATGATCGAAGAAAATCTCGGAGCACGGGCCGCAGGGGCCGGTCTCGCCCATCCGCCAGAAATTGTCGTCGGACGCGATCCGAATGATGCGCCGCTCGGGCAAGCCGGAAATCTTTCGCCAGAGGGCGAACGCTTCGTCATCGTCGTGATAAATCGTCACCGTCAGTCTCTTGGCATCGAGCCCGAACTCCCGGGTGACGAGCCGCCATGCCAACTCGATCGCGACGTCCTTGAAGTAGTCACCGAACGAGAAGTTGCCCAGCATCTCGAAGAACGTGTGATGCCGCGCCGTATAGCCGACGTTGTCGAGATCATTGTGTTTGCCGCCGGCGCGCACGCATTTCTGCGACGTCACAGCGCGCGAATACGGCCGCGTCTCCTGACCAGTGAACACGTTCTTGAACTGAACCATCCCCGCATTGGTGAACATCAAGGTCGGATCATTTCGCGGCACCAGAGGACTCGACGCGACGACCTGATGTCCCGCCTTGTCGAAGTAGTCCAGGAACGCTGAACGAATTTCGTTTACACCGGTCATGACGGCTGAAACCTCGGCATTCAACTTGGGCGAGTTCGAAAACTGGGCGGGGCAACGGACACGAGCGAAGCCGCCTGCATCACACCACCTTGCAGCACGCCAGCGCGTGGTGACGGCGATGTCGAGATCGGGCGCGTCCGGCGCAAGAGGCCGCCCCTTTTAGCTATGCCATTCTCTGCTGTCCACCTCCAGACCATCGACCAACCGCGCACATGGTGCGCACCTCGCGTACCCGCCTTCAACCAGATCAACTCGCACTCGCTATCGTGACGACGGATGCCTGAGTGGCCGTAGAACCGCTCGGTGGGCGAAGCATTCTGCCGACGATGATCGCGTTCGGGCCCCCCGTCGAAAGGGGGCGTGCGCAGGCTTTGGCGACGGTCAGGCTCGACGCTCCCGCGCGTCGATCTCCAGGGCAGGGCGCCAGGCGGGGCCGCCGAAGCGGCTGGCGCTTGCCTAGCCCCTGTCCGCGCCTTCGTGGCGGTCGCGTTCATGGTGGCAATCGTCGCCTGCGGTCGCAAACGGATGTCTAGGGATGTCCCGGAGTGCGCGACCGCGTCAGTAGTCTCGCCGGTGAACCGTCAGCCGGAGGCCGCATGACGTTCGCGCCAGCAGCGAAGCGCGACGCTCCGGCGTCATGACACCGAAAAACATGCTTGTCACCAGCCTGGGCCACGGGCGGCGCTCCGCGGCGAGCGAAGTTCGCGGGCCCGCGCCAGTAGATATGTTGCTTGGTGGGGCGCAGTCCGGCCGGGGCGGTTCGTCTCTGCGGGTTCGCTGATCTTCTGCGAGTGTCGATCTGGCGACGATGCTGTCCGACGCCATGTGTGGCGCGACAAACAACGGCGCCGCGGATCGATCCGCGGCGCCGTTCGACTGCTTTCGAGATTGCTTCAAAAGCTCACGCGATGTCGAAGCGGTCCGCGTTCATCACCTTGGTCCATGCTGCAATGAAGTCGTTGACGAACTTCTCGCGGTTGTCGTCCTGGGCATAGACCTCGGAGTAGGCGCGCAGGATGGAGTTCGAGCCGAACACGAGGTCGATGCGCGTGGCGGTCCACGTCTTGGCGCCCGTCTTGCGGTTGCGAATTTCGTAGACTCCGTTGCCC
>JBKBNR010000254.1:0-4132 GCA_046295315.1 Hyphomicrobiaceae bacterium | reverse complement strand
GCTGGCCTCGCGGGCGATGCAAATGCAGAGCGCCGGTTGATCGTGCTGCGAGCGATCGACAAGTTCGACAAGTTCGGCGTCGACGGAGTGACGCAATTGCTCGGCGCGGGACGCAGGGACGAGAGCGGCGATTTTACCAAGGGTGCGGAGCTTACGCCGGAGCAATCCGGCAAAGTCTTGAGCCTTCTGACGGTTGGCTTTGCCGACACTGGAACATCTACCGTCAGCCATTTGGAGAAGCTGTTCTCCGATACGGACGCCGGCCGGCAAGGCCTCGTGGAACTGGCGGAGATCGCACGTCTCTGCGAAGCCGCCGGTTACGGCAACGACCGCATCCGCATCGACTCGTCCGTCGTCCGCGGTCTCGAATACTATACTGGCCCCGTATTCGAAGCCGAGTTGACGTTCGCGGTGAAGGACGACGACGGCAACACGGTGCGCTTCGGCTCCGTCGGTGGCGGCGGTCGCTACGACGGGCTCGTCGAGCGCTTCCTCGGCCAGAAGGTACCAGCCACAGGCTTTTCAATCGGCGTATCGCGCTTGCAGGCCGCACTCGCCGTCCTCAACAGCACCGAGGCGAAGCCGCAGGCGCAGGGCCCCGTCGTCGTGCTGGTGATGGATAGGAACGAACTGCCGCGCTATCAGCGCCTCACGCAGCAGTTGCGCGCCGCCGGCATCCGCGCCGAAATGTACCTCGGCACGTCGGGCATGAAGGCGCAGATGAAATACGCCGACAAGCGCGGCGCGCCGTGCGTCGTCATCCAGGGCGGCGACGAGATCGCGCGCGGCGAAGTGCAGATCAAGGACCTCGTCGAAGGCGCGAAGGCGGCGGCGGCGATCACCGACAACAAGGAATGGAAGGCGGCGCGACCGGCACAGGTGACGGTTGCCGCAGCAGACCTCGTCGCGACAGTCAAAGAGATCGTCGCGAGATATAAGACCGAGTGACGTGCAGTGAAGGCGAGGGGGCTCGCCCCCTCGACCCCACCCATGAAGTCACGGGGGCTGGGGAGCAGTCCCCGGTCTTCGCTTTTATCCTCAACGCAGAGACACCACGATGGCCGCAGAGACGGCGAGAAAATTCGGTGCCCTCGAACGCCAGGCACAGGCGATCATGGGCGTATTCACCAAGGCCGGGCACGAGGCCGTGGCGCCTTCGATCATCCAGCCGGCCGACGTATTCCTCGACGTCATCGGCGAGACGCTGCGCGCGCGAACTTATGTGTTCACCGATCCCGAAGGCGACGAATTGTGTCTGCGTCCCGACCTGACGGTGCCGACCTGCCGACTGCACATGGAGCGTCATGACGACCCGGCGACGGCGGCGCGCTACTGCTACAACGGCCCCGCGTTCCGCTTCCAGCCGGCCGGATCGCCGAGCGTTCACCCCCGCGAGTTCCGTCAGGCGGGTATAGAGAGCTTCGGTATCGACGACCGCGAGAAGGCGGAAGCGCAGACCGTGGTGACACTGGTCGAGGCGATGAAGGCCGCCGGGCTCAAATCGTGGAAGCTCAGGATCGGTGACCTGGGACTGTTTCGCGCCATTCTCGAAGGCGCCGACATGCCGGCGCGCTGGCGCCGCCGCTTGATGCATCAGTTCTGGCGGCCGCAAGCGTTCCGCACCGAATTGCAGCGGTTGACGATGCTGTCCGTCGATGTTGCGCGCGACGTGCCGAAATCATTGCTGCTCGAACTCGATCCCGAGCGCCCCGTTGACGCCGAAAAAGTCGTTGCGCGGCATCTCGAAGAGCGCTCCATCGAAATGCTCGGCACGCGCACACTGACGGAAGTGACCGAGAGCCTGTTGTCGATCGTCGCCGATTCGCGCACGCAGCCGTTGAGCGCGGAGACCGCCAATCTGCTGCAATGCTACGTCGGCGTGACCGCTCCAGCGCGAGCCGCAGGCGCGCGCGTGCGCGACCTGCTCCGCGAGAAGAAGATCGACATATCGACGGCGCTCGATGCTTACCACCGGCGCTTGCAATTGCTGGCCGATGCCGGCATCGACGTCATCAAAGCCGATTTCGAGGCCGAGTTCGGCCGCACCCTCGAATACTATACGGGCTTCGTGTTCGAGATCGTCGCGCCGGGCCTTGGCACGGGCAGCCCCGTCGCTGGTGGCGGCCGCTACGACACGCTGATGCGCCAGTGCGGCGCCGCTCTCGACGTGCCGGCGGTCGGCGGCGCGATCCATACCGAGCGACTTCTCGCCGCAATCACGGGAGACGTGTGATGGCCACGCAGCAGAAGCAGCTTGGCGATGCGGCCGACAAGTTGATCCTCGCCGTGCCTTCGAAGGGCCGCTTGATGGAGCAGACGGCCGAGATCTTCGCCAAGGGCGGCCTGGAGTTGCGCAAGGTCGGAAACCAGCGCGGCTACCGAGGCGAAATCGTCGGCATGCCGAACGTGGACGTGGCCTTCGTTTCCGCTTCCGAGATCGCGCGTTATCTCAAGACCGGGCGCGCTCACCTCGGCATCACGGGCGAGGACCTGGTGCGCGAGCAGATGAGCGACTGGGAGACGCGCGTCGAGATGCTGAAGCCGTTGGGCTTCGGTTTCGCGGATGTCGTCGTCGCCGTACCGCAGTGCTGGATCGATGTTCGCGTAATCGCCGATCTCGACGAGATTTCGGTTGCGTTCCGCGAGCAGCACGGCCGCTGGTTCCGCGTCGCCACCAAGTACATGAACCTGACGCGGCGCTTTTTATCGTCGAGAGGTCTCACGGACTTCCGCATCGTCGAAAGCCTCGGCGCGACGGAAGGCACGCCGGCCGCCGGTACGGCGGATTTCATCGTCGACATCACCACGACGGGGGAGACGCTGCGCGCCAACGGCCTGAAGCTGCTCGACGACGGCACGATCCTCAAGTCGCAGGCCAATCTGATCGCCTCTCGGGTTGCGCCCTGGACACCGCGCGTGCGCGAAGCGGAGAACGAAATTCTGGCGCGCTTCGTCACCTGATCGGCATGTGAGGCGTCTCGGGATCAACTCAGCGTGCCAGGATGGAGGCCATTTTGGCGATGGTCTGGCGGTAGACTCCGGCCCGGTTCCAATCTCGAAGCACCTCGTGATTGGCCGTGCCTTCGTCCCAGGGCTGCCCGCGCTTCCAGCCGTGTGCGGCGAGGAAATTCGCGGTAGACGCCAGGATGTCGGGAACTGAATTGACCAGATCGCGCCGCCCGTCGCCGTCGAAATCGACAGCATAGCGGACGTAGGCGGTCGGCAGAAATTGCGTCTGGCCGATCTCGCCCGCCCAGCCGCCACGCAGTTGCTCCGCCGTCATGTCGCCGCGGTCGATGATGCGAAGGCCGTCGAGAAACTGCCCGGTGAAGAACTCCGAGCGGCGGCAATCATAAGCCAGCGTCGCCAGCGAACGCAGGATCGAGCGGCCGCCCGCGCCGTCGGACCCGTAATTCGTCTCGAGGCCCCAGATCGCGATGACCACCTCGCGCGCCACGCCGAAGCGCTTTTCCATGCGGTCGAGTGTCGACTTGTGCTGCACCATCAACCGCCGCCCCTTCGACAGCAGCGCCGGGCCGACACGGCGGGCGTAGAACTGATCGAAGCTGAGCTTGAACGATTTCTGGTTGCGGTCGAGGCGAATGATGTTGGCGTCGTAAGTCAACCCGGCGGTGCCGGCGCTGATCGCCCGCTGCGAAATGCCCTTGCTGGCGGCGACGCCCTTGATGTGCTCTAGCCAGGCAGAAAATCCCGCACCCGTATTGCCGCAGTTCGCCGCCTCAGCGGTCGCCGGCGCGACGACTGTCGCGGCGAATAGGACGATCGATGCGAGGGGCGTTCGCCATGGTTTCCGGGGCGTTGGTCGTGCGGCCATGATCTGCCTCGTCGCATCGCGTTGCCGTTGCCCCGTTATGGCAAGGCAAGGCTCCGGCGACAAACTCAAATCCGAAGCGTGCATCCCTTGCGGCGGCAAAGTCCGCACGTCAGCGGGAATAAGGGCCGCGACAGGACGTTGTCGCGATGTCGACTGGTGGGCATGGCGCTCGTGGCCTCCCCTCCGGTTCTCGATGTAACAGGAGTGCACCCACGTGATTCGAGCACGGAGCAGAGCCCAGCATCTGGAAGTCCTGGACCCGCCAGATGGCGCGGTCGACGGTGCCGGTGCGACCGG
>JBKBNR010000253.1:2390-4145 GCA_046295315.1 Hyphomicrobiaceae bacterium | reverse complement strand
CGTCCCTGGAGTGAGGAAGCGGCGGAGCTGCTCACGGCCCTGCTCCTGCGCAGCGGCGCGTTGCGCGGCTTCGAGGTTCTGTGCACGGCCTTGCGCGGCGACGGCAGCAGTGAGATCGGCAACTTGCTGTGTCTGCAAGGCGATGAGCTGGTTGCCGGCTTGGGTCGCCTGCAATGCGCCGGTTGCCGACTGGCTCGCGGTCACAAGCGAGGACATCTCGAGGCGGTTGGTGTCGAGATTGGCGACGACACCCGCGTGGATCTTCATCGCGTCCTGAAGGCCTGCGACGGAATTGCGCCAGCGTTCACGGGCGCCATCGATCAGGGCCTGGTCGCTGGCGGTCGTTGAGGCTGCGCCATAAGTCGTGGAGAACGCGTGGTCGATCTGTCCGACGTCATAGGCGACGCGTTGGGCTTGGCCGAGAAGCTGCTGGGTGCGCTGGATCGATCCAACGATCTGGTTCAGCGATGATTGCGGCAGGCTCGCAAGGTTGCGCGCCTGATTGATCAGCATTTGCGCCTGGTTCTGCAGCGACGTGACCTGATGGCTGATCTGCTCCAACGCGCGCGCTGCCTGCAGCACGTTCTGCGCATAGTTGTTGGGATCGAACACGATTTGTGCCGACGCCGGCGCGATCGACAAGATGATGGTGACGGTTGCCGCAAGAAGCGCCGCACGGCCGCGCGAATGCTTGATGCTCATGATGCCTCCAGGTTGATCAGGTTGGGAATGAGATCGGCGGCCCAGAGAAGGTCATGTGCAGCGAGCCAGCCATGAACGAATCCCTCGCGGCCAAACTCCGCAATCACGCGCTCCATGTCCGCGTGATCGGCCTTGGACGAGGCGGCGCAGAAGGAAAGCGCGATCGGACCGAGTCCGAGTTCGAACAGCCGGTTTCCGCGGCGGGATTGACAGTAATAATCGCGCTTGGGTGTCGCGCGCGCGATGATCTCGATCTGCCGATCGTTCAGGCCGAACCGCCGGTAGATCGCTGTGATCTGCGGTTCAATCGCCCGCTCATTGGGAAGGAAGATGCGGGTCGGACAGCTCTCGACGATGGCGGGCGCGATCGGGCTGCCATCGATGTCGGAAAGCGATTGGGTAGCGAAGACGACGGATGCGTTCTTTTTGCGCAGCGTCTTGAGCCATTCGCGCAACTGGGAGGCGAAGCCACCGTCGTCGAGCGCGAGCCATCCTTCGTCGATGATCAGGAGCGTCGGCCGGCCGTCGAGCCGGCCTTCTATGCGATGGAACAGATAGGCCAGCACGGCACCGGCCGCGCCGGTGCCGATCAGGCCCTCGGTCTCGAACGCCTGCATCGAGGCTTCGCCGAGCCTTTCTTGCTCGGCGTCGAGCAGTCGGCCATAGGCACCGCCGATACAGAAGGGTCGCAAAGCCTGCTTGAGTTTCGCGGACTGCAACAGCACCGCGAGGCCCGTCAGTGTCCGCTCGCCGACCGGGGCACTGGCGAGCGAGGTGAGCGCGGCCCAGAGATGCTCCTTCAACTCAGGCGTCAGCGCGACCTGCTCGCGTGCGAGGATGTCGACGACCCAGTCGGCGGCCCAGGCGCGCTCCGGCGTGTGGTGGATGCCGGCAAGCGGCTGGAGCGAGACCGACGTTTCGGCGCCGTCCGACAGGCCGCCGCCGAGATCGTGCCAGTCGCCCTGCATGGCGAGCGCGGCGGCGGCGCGCGCCGCCGCCAACTCGAAAGCGAAGAAATGCGAGCGCCGAGAGCGGCGGCACAGCACACCCCAC
>JBKBNR010000253.1:0-2380 GCA_046295315.1 Hyphomicrobiaceae bacterium | reverse complement strand
AAAGTGCTCATCCCGCTCCGGCCCGGCCCAGATCGCGGAAACCGGGATCATGTGGGCGAGGTTCAGCGTCGAGACGGGCGGCTGGCGGACATTGGCGTAAACGTGGCCGGGCAACGATCCGAGCCACGCTTCGATCGCATTGACGCCCTCGGCGATGCAGGTGAAGTCGCGGCCCTGGATGATCTTCTCGACCAGCCGCAGCTTCTCCGTCGCGACGCTGGGAACTTCATCCCACACCGTCGCCGTCGCAGTGACATAGGCCTGGCCGACATCGTCAGCTCCGAGTTCCTGCAGGGCGAGATCCGCGTCGGCCGCCTTGTTCGCCGCGTCACTGTCCACGAGGACCGAAGCCTCGTTGGTCATCACTTCCTTGAGGATTGCGGCAATGCCCTTGCGCTTGGCGAACCATTGTCGCCGGATCTTGGTGAGCAGTTTCACGGCTTGCGTCTTGTCGAGCAGGATGGCGCGCGTCGACCATCGGTACGGGAAAGCAAGCCGATTGAGTTCGTCGAGGATTCCCGGATGGGTCGCGGTCGGAAATCCGATGACCGTAAGCGTGCGGAGGTGAGCGTCGCCCAGGCGCGGCTCCAATCCTCCGATGAGGGGCTGATCGGCCAGCAGCGCATCGAGGTGCATCGGCGTCTCTGGGACACGAACGCGCTGGCGTTTTGTCGAAATAGTCGAGTGCAGGTAGGTCAGCGTCGCAGTGTCGCCGAGCCATTCGACCTCGGGGACGAAGCCCTCGAAGAGTTGCAGCACGCGATCGGTGCGGTCGACAAAGCCGCTCAGCAGTTCATGAGCATCAACGCCGGTGTGTTCGCGGCCCTCGTAGAGCCAACTCTCGGCGCGAGAGGCATCCTCGGCGGGCGGCATCCAGAGGAACGTGAGGTAGTAGCGGCTCTCGAAGTGGACGCCGGCCGCTTCGAACTGCTCACGGCGTTCGAGGTCGACCAGCGCGGACGCGGCTTCGGGAAAGATGCTGCTCGGATAAGCCGTCGCCGCGCTACGCTGCGCCTCGACGAAGATCGCCCAACCGGTGCCCAACCGCCGGAGTGCGCTGTTGAGCCGAGCCGTGGTGCCGATGAGTTCGGCCGGCGTCGCGCTGTCGAGGTCCGGACCACGGAAACGCCCCGTGCGCTGGAACGAGCCGTCCTTGTTGAGGACGACGCCCGGTGCAACTAGAGCAGCCCAGGGCAAATAGTCGGCAAGGGCTGCTGTTCGATTGCGGTATTCGGCGAGGTTCATCATGACCGAACCTCACGACCGGAAATACGCGGGATAACGCAGATGCCGGCGCACCACGTCGACGAACTGCGTATCGCGTTTCGTTGCCCAGACGGCGGCGAAATGACCGATGGCCCAGAGCGCGATGCCGATGAGCCACAGCCGCAGTCCCAAGCTGACCGCGGCCGCGAGCGTGCCGTTGGCGATGGCGACCGCGCGCGGGGCGCCGCCGAGCAGAATAGGATCGGTCAGCGCGCGATGGACTGGCGCGTGGAAGCCGGCAATGGGGTCGCCCGTCTGCATCAGAGCAAGGCTCCACCGCCGAACGAGAAGAACGACAGGAAGAAGCTCGATG
The DNA here is from genome assembly GCA_046295315.1 of Hyphomicrobiaceae bacterium. Lineage (GTDB taxonomy): Bacteria > Pseudomonadota > Alphaproteobacteria > Rhizobiales > Hyphomicrobiaceae > JAEUMD01. Next base: position 801 of record JBKBNR010000253.1, on the reverse strand, counting down.
CGGCGAACGCGATCGAGAGCCCGAACACAATCTGGATCAGGCGCCTGAAACCGCCGCTCGTGTCGCCGAAAGCCAGCGTCAGTCCGGTGACGATGATGATGATCACGGCGATGATCTTCGCGACCGGGCCCTCGATCGATTCGAGAATTTTCTGAAGCGGCGCTTCCCAGGGCATTGAGGAACCAGCGGCATTTGCCGTCGATGCCGTCATCACAGCGATTGCAAGGGAAGTGCTAAAGGTTGCGGCCTGCGAGCGCAGGCCGCGCGACAGTGCTCTCATGGGTGGTCTCCGTTCGATATTGATATTCCGCCCGGTTCCGACGGGAGGACGAGGTAGTCGCCGCTCGTGGGATCGAGGCCGGCGACGAAAGCGAGTTCGGCGAGGCGGCGCTGCACACCACGCCCGGCGAGGACCGCGACGATGTTGATCGTCTCCGCGATCAGGGCACGCGGCACCGTGATGACGGCTTCCTGAATGAGTTGCTCGAGCCGCCGCAACGCGCCGAGCGCGGTGCCGGCATGGATCGTCCCAATGCCGCCGGGATGGCCGGTGCCCCACGCCTTCAGGAGGTCGAGCGCCTCGGCGCCCCGCACCTCGCCAATCGGGATGCGATCAGGACGCAGCCGCAGCGAGGAGCGAACCAGATCGGAAAGCGTGGCCACGCCGTCCTTGGTGCGCAACGCCACGAGATTCTGCGCCGCGCATTGCAGTTCGCGGGTATCCTCGATCAGCACCACACGGTCGGGTGATTTGGCGACTTCGGCGAGCAGCGCGTTGGTGAGCGTGGTCTTGCCGGTCGA
>JBKBNR010000252.1:2952-4167 GCA_046295315.1 Hyphomicrobiaceae bacterium | reverse complement strand
CAATCGCGCATTCTAGGGCATGTCGACGCCGCCCGCGCCAGCCAGCGGCTGCACCTCGCCGCCGGCCGGCAACTGGATGCCGTCGACTATGCGCTGGAACGTCTGCGCGCCGAGGTCGACCTGCTTTTGACGACCGGCCGGGCAAATGCTGCCCCCGACGTCCGCCCGCGACCGCGCATCGTGGTCCTCGGCCGCGCTCACCCGCCGGCCGCCGAGGCCGCCTGACGCCGGCCGAGCGCCTGCGACGCGACGATTGCCCACGACACACTGGAAACTGGCCGGGCCGCGGCTCGATTCGCGGGCTGGTATTGCCGCACTCTGCTGGGCTAAAGTATATGGGCGCCGTCGATTCCAACGCCTCCACAAGGGGCACCGCCGTGTCGGCTGGCGAACCTCCGAGGCAACGGGAAAAGAACAAAAACATGCCCGCACGACTCTCAGCCGGACCGTCGAACTTCGCCCGTGTTGCTCGCCGCTACCGGTTGCGATGACCATGGCCGAACCCGGCGCCAAGGTGGCGCATTCGGATGCCAACCCGCGAACGCTGCTGGTTATCGCCGACCGAAATCCCGTGGTGCGGGCAGGCTTGCAGGACTTCCTGTCGCGCGACGGGCGCTACACCGTTGCGGCAGCCGTCGAGACCGGCGCTGAACTCCTGGCATGCTGCGAAAACCACCGCGCCCAGATCGCGGTGATCGGATGGATTCTGCCCGATGCCACCGCCGTCGATTTGATGGCGACGGCAAAGCGCCGGCAGATCCACCTGCGCCCTGTCATCTACGCCAGCGAGGATGGGCCGGAGGTGTTGCGTCAGGCCGTGCGCGCCGGCGCCTGGGGGTTCGTGTCGCGCAACGACGATCCCAATATGCTGCTGGAAACGCTGGCCAGCGTGTCACGCGGCCGTATGTGTCTGCCGTATATCGACATCGAGCGTTTGGCCAGCGACCCGATCGACCTGTTGACCCGCCGCGAGCGCGAGTTGCTCGGCGCGTTGGCTCAAGGATGGACCAACCTCCAGATCGGCGCGCGGTTCGGTATTTCAGGCAACACGGTCAAGTATCACCTCAAGAACCTCTACGATAAGCTCGGCGTCAAAAACCGCGCCATGGCGGTGGCGCTGTACATGTCGTCGTCGGGGGCCGCGGCGCACAGCGTGGTCATCGCCAACGACGCGGACGACGACGACTGGCGTTGAACCCGCCGCACTGGGTGGTC
>JBKBNR010000252.1:0-2942 GCA_046295315.1 Hyphomicrobiaceae bacterium | reverse complement strand
GTTTTTTTCCGCATGCTCGTCAGCACGGCAACGGCGGTCACCCCGCCAACGAGAGCCCGGCACGAACGTGCCTGGCGGCAGAGACTGATCGACGAGTGCCGCCGCGATCGCCGCCGCGACAACCGCGATCGCCGGGCCGGTGGGCGGCTTCGGGATGAACCTCGGACTTTGAATTGGCGTCGAGCGCAACGGCGGGCGTCGCTCGATCCCGTCGTAGATCTCATCGGCCGACGTCGATATCGCCCGAGGGTCGCCGCCGTCGGAATTTCGGTCGGCCTCGATCGGCCGACGCTTGCGGACTCGCCATGTTCGACACAGGTGGCTTCGCACGCGACGGCGCCTGCATTCGACCAAAGCTCATGTTGCGTTTGCGTTGCGCAGATGCGAAGTGGATGTTGTGCGGCGCGATAAAAAATTCATTCGACGTCGATTGTCGCTGCCTGAGCAGCATTGCCTGCCGCCACTTTTTGCGGCCTCTCGCGTAACGCCGACCCATCTGACCAGCATTGCCCCTACCCGATAGCATCGGGGCTGCCCGTATGGGCCAACAATTTCCTACCCGCGCCGATGTATTGCGCTCTCCAACGGGTGTTGTGGGGTAACGCTCCAGCAACGATTGTCCCGCTCGACCGCCCTGCCGACGACCACGGGCGAGCCTGGCGAAAAACAATCGAGCGACCCCTGGAGGAGACAGCATGCTGGTTCAGCCGCACCTTTTCATCCCCGGCCCGACGAACATTCCCGAGGCCGTGCGCATGGCCATGAATCTGCCGATGGAGGATATGCGTTCGCCGGAGTTCCCGAAGTTTACGCTGCCGATTTTCGAAGACCTCAAGAAGGTTTTCAAAATGAAGGACGGCCGGGTTTTCATTTTCCCGTCGTCGGGCACCGGCGCCTGGGAGTCGGCGATCCAGAACACGCTCGCCATCGGCGACACCGTGTTGATGAGCCGCTTCGGCCAGTTCTCGTTGCTGTGGGTCGATATGGCCGAGCGTCTTGGTCTCAAGGTCATCCTGTGTGACGAGGAGTGGGGCACGGGCGTGCCGCTCGAGAAGTACGCCGACATCCTGGCCAAGGACAAGGCGCACGAGATCAAGGCGGTATTCGCCACCCACAACGAAACGGCGACCGGCGTTTCGAGCGACATCGCCGGCGTGCGCAAGGCGCTCGATGCCGCGAACCACCCGGCGCTGCTGATGGTCGACGGCGTGTCGTCGGTGGGCTCGCTCGACATGCGCATGGGCGAGTGGGGCGTCGATTGCTGCGTTTCCGGCTCACAGAAGGGCTTCATGCTGCCGACGGGCCTCGGCATCCTCGCCGTTAGCCAGAAGGCGCTCGACGCCAACAAGAGCCTCAATGGCCGCATGAACCGGACGTACTTCTCGTTCGAGGACATGATCAAGACCAACGACCTCGGCTACTTCCCCTATACGCCGGCGACGACCCTGATCCGCGGGCTGCGCGCTTCGCTCGATCTGATCGCCGCCGAGGGTCTCGAGAACATCTTCGCCCGCCACGCGCGCCTCGCTCAGGGCGTGCGCGCCGCTGTCGATGCGTGGGGCTTGAAGCTCGTCGCCAAGGAACCCAAGTGGCACTCCGATACCGTGTCGGCCATTTACGTCCCCGAAGGCGTCGACGCGGTCGCCGTCCTCAAGACGGCCTATTATCGCTACAACACGTCCCTTGGCACCGGCCTCAACAAGCTCAACGGCCGGGTGTTCCGCATCGGCCACCTCGGCGCGCTCGATGAAGTGATGGTTGGGGGCGTGCTGTTCGCTGTCGAGATGGCGCTGCTCGACAATGGCGTCAACCTCAAGGCCGGCTCCGGCACGGGCGCCGCGGCCGAGCATTTCCGCCGGACGGCAACCAAGTCCGCGACGGGCCTGACCACCGACGCCACGAAGAAGGCGGCTTGAAAAGTCCTTGGTCAATCCGGGTCGGCGCCCCCTCGCCGACCCGGGGGCTCGGGACCCGGCGTCGCCGCCGGCGACAATCCATTTTCAGTCAGGCTGTGTCGGCCCGCATTCGCGCGACGTGCCGCGCGTGCCATGGACCACGACATCGATAGGACAGTTCAATGAGCTATACGCTTCATCCCGTTCGCAAGCAGCGTCTGCAGCGTTCATACTTGGCCGTTCCGGGCTCGAACACGACGATGATCGAGAAAGCGCTGAAGAGCGCCGCCGATTATGTCTTCCTCGACTGCGAGGACGCCGTGGCGCCGCCGGATAAGGAGCAGGCGCGTAAGAACATCATCCAGGCGCTCAACGATCTCGACTGGAAGGGCAACAACAAGACCGTGTCGGTGCGCATCAACGGCCTCGACACGCATTACATGTATCGCGATGTCGTCGATATCATGGAGCAGGCGGGTAGCCATCTCGATACGATCCTGATCCCGAAGGTCGGCGTGCCGGCGGACGTCTACACCGTCGAATGCATCGTCAGCCAGATCGAAGTGGCGAAGGGTCTCAAGAACAAGGTCGGCACCGAAGCGCTGATCGAAACGCCGCTCGGCATGGCCAACGTGGAAGCCATCGCGGCGTCGCCGAGCCGGCTCGAATCGATGCACTTCGGCGTCGCCGACTACGCCGCCTTCAACAAGGCGCGCACGGTGGTCATCGGCGGCCTCAATCCCGACTACCCGGGCGACCAGTGGCACTTCGCGCTGTCGCGCATGACGGTGGCGTGCCGTGCCTACGGCCTGCGTCCGATCGACGGTCCGTTCGGCGACTTCTCCGATCCGGATGGTTACACGGCGGCTGCCAAGCGCGCCGCCGCACTCGGCATCGAAGGCAAGTGGGCCATCCACCCGTCGCAGATCGAACTCGCCAACGCAGTTTTCTCGCCGCTCCCCGCCGAGATCGACCGTGCCAACCGCATCCTCGTCGCGCTCAAGGAAGCCGAAGCGCAGGGCAAGGGCGCTGCATCTCTCGACGGCA
>JBKBNR010000251.1:0-4169 GCA_046295315.1 Hyphomicrobiaceae bacterium | reverse complement strand
GTTACGAGGGCGAAAGCTGCCGCGAATGCCAGAACTTCACGCTGGTCCGCAACGGTACCTGCCTGAAATGCGACACCTGCGGCTCCACGAGCGGGTGCAGTTGAAGCAACGTTCCGAATCTTCAACAAGGAGAAATCGCATGTCGATGAGTCCAAGCTACGATACTGCAATCGAAATGTCCGGACGTAGCAAGCTCCGTGTCGGTGGCGATCTCCGAGTTTCGGGCTATCGACAACCGCTCAACATTCAGACCGGAAGCCAAGTCGACGTAGGCAAAGACGTCATTCTGGGCCGCGGTACGTCTGATCAAACGACGACCGACAAAACTTCTAAGGCTGAGAAGTCGTCGGTCCGTTCAATCAGCGAGAGCGTGATCGCAAACGTTTTCAGCAGTACGGTCGCACCACTTATACCGTCGTGGAAGCCGTAAGTGGAAGGCGGCGGGTAACACATTGGAAGACGTTGTAACGATCGTTGGAGTTGGTTGGTGGCGCATATCGCCACCAACCTGCACAATTCTTCGCGGCTGCCGGTGGCAGCCCCGATTCAAGAACGGTCTACTCTGAAACACCAGCGCTACGCGCGCGGGCGGCCGCCCGTACCCGCTCGGGAGGCTGAGCCTCCCGAACCCTCCCCTTCTTCTCACTTGCCGCACACACCGGGCCGCCGCCTTCAATCGTCACCGGCCGTCTCTCCCGCCCGCCGTAGTTCCAGGCCGATTTCGTAGGCACGACGGCGAGCCACGCCCAGCGCCTCCGCCACCTCGTTCGATGCCGCCTTCAGCCCGCTCCTGGCGAGCGCCGTCCGCATGGCCTCGGCGACGGCGACGTCCGACACGTCGACGGCGAGAGGCGGACCGACGACGACAACGATCTCGCCTCTTGCCGGGTTGTCGCGGAAATGCAGCACCAGATCCGCAAGCGTCGAGCGGACCGCCTCCTCGTGCATTTTCGTCAACTCACGGGCGACACAAGCGGGTCGCGGCCCGAACACCTCTGCGAGGGCCTTGAGCGTTTCGAGCAGCCGTTGTGGGGCCTCGAAGAACACAAGTGACGCATCGACGGACGCCAGACTTTCGAGGCTCTTGCGGCGTGCGGCGCTGCGGGCCGGCAGGAATCCGACAAACAAGAACCGCTCCGTGGCCAGCCCCGCCACCGACAGGGCGGCAAGGATCGCGGATGCGCCAGGCACCGAGAACACGCGATGGCCGGCGGCGATAACGTCGCGCACGAGCTTGAAACCGGGGTCCGACACCAGCGGCGTTCCGGCATCGCTGACGAGAGCGACGCGCTTTCCGGCCTCGAGTTCCGCAACAATCCGCGGGCGCTGCACCCCGCCATTGTGCTCGTGGTACGGACGCAGCGGCGTGCCGATCCGGTAATGAGCTGCAAGGGTGCGGAAATGGCGTGTATCCTCGCAGTAGACGACGTCCGCCGACGACAATGTCGCCAGTGCCCTCAGCGTGATGTCTGCGAGATTGCCGATCGGCGTCGCCACGAGATAGAGGCCCGGAACCAGGTCCTGCCGGATCTGACGGTCGATCACCGCCGTCGCGGCGGCCGCGATCCTCGCCGAGCGATTCGTCCCGTCGGGCGCATGTTCTGCCGGTTCCAGACCGTCGTCGTCGTCGGCAGCTGTGTCTTCCCCACCACCATCCACAGCCATGGTCTTGCCCTTTCCGGCGCGTGTCGCGCTCAGGCGATTGCCAAATCATGTGGCCGGCTGCAGCGGCCGGGTCACCCGACGGCGGCCCGCCGACAGGCATGTTACCGATCCGCAGACCGCATCTGCGTTCAAACGCCTTCTCACCGGTGTCGCAAGCGAATAACCTCCGCTGCACACCATCCGCCGCGAGCTCTACGTCGTGTCCGGGGCCCACCTCGTCGAGTGACGATGCGTCTCCGAGCGTCATCGGACAGCGCACCGTGCCGTCGCCCCGTACCATGGCACGGCGGCATCGTGCGACCCAAGAGTGCGACCGAACAGCCGGACGTGTCGCAGTTGTTCCCGCATCGACCGTTGCGCTGACGGGGGCGCCGGTGCAATCAAGGGGGGCGCTTGAGGCACCACACCGATCCGCCGCGAAGCTGCGCGGTGTTCGTTCGCCGAAGCGGCGTCCTGAACACACTGCGACTGGGAACGATCACGCGATGGCCGCAAACCTGAGAGCCGAAGACAGGACCAAGGATCGACGCGATCGCGTCCGGGCGCGACCGGCAATCTGGCCTCTGGCAGCCGTCCTGGCGATCGTCGGTGCGCTGGTGGCGGGGTGCGGCGCCAATATCGGCGCCCAGAATGCAGCCGATCAGGCGCTGTCGTCGCCCGCTGCCGCACCGGAGGGACCGGCCGCACGACAACCAAAGCCCGTCCGCATCGCCATGCTGCTCCCGCTCGCCGGGTTCGGCCAGACGGCTGCCGTCGCGAAGAGCATGAAACAAGCCGGCGAGATGGCGCTCTTCGAGCGCGACATGCCGAACGTGCAGTTGATGGTCAAGGATGACGGCGGCACCCCGGACGGTGCCCGGCAGGCCGCGGAAAAGGCGACGGCCGACGGAGCCGAAATCATTCTCGGCCCCCTGTTTTCGCAATCGGTCTCGGCGGTGGCGCCGGTAGCGAGAAGTGCCGGCGTACCGGTCATCGCCTTTTCAAACGATCCAAAAGCGGCCGGCAACGGCGTCTACCTGATGAGTTTCCTCGCCGCGCCGGAAGTCGAGCGCATCGTGTCCTATGCGGCTGAGCGCGGCAAACGCCGCTTCGCCGCCCTGGTTCCTGCCGATGCCTACGGCGATACGGTCGAGCCGGCGTTTCGCAACGCCGTGGCCGCCACGGGATCGACGCTGGTTCACCTCGAGCGCTACCCGCTTTCGGCCAATGGCATGATCGATCCGGTGCGTCGCATGGCGGACGCCATCCGGAGCGCGGAAGTGGCCGGGTCTCCGGTCGATGCGCTGTTCCTGCCCGGCGGGCCCGAATCGCTGCCGCAGATCGTTCCCTTGCTGGCCTATAACGGCATCGACCCGGCCAAGGTGAAGCTGATCGGCACCGGCGCTTGGGATTTCCCGAATGTCGGCCGCGAGCAGACCCTCGCCGGTGCCTGGTACCCGAGTGCCGATCCGCGCGGCTGGCAGGATTTCTCGTCGCGGTTCGCGCGTACGTTCGGTACGGCGCCGCCTCGCATCGCCAGCCTCGCCTACGACGCCGTCAACCTTGCCTTGTCGCTTTCAGCGCTGCCTCCGGGGCAACGGTACACGGCGACCAACCTTACCGGCAGAGGTTTTACCGGTGTCGACGGCACCGTCACATTCATGGCGTCAGGGCTCTCGACCCGTGGCCTCGCGGTGCTGGAAATACAGCCCTACGGTAACACCGTCGTCGACCCGGCGCCCGCATCCGTCGATGCGCCAGCGGACCAGCGCGTCGCCTTCCCGGCGCCGCGCGCTGCGGAAGGGCAGGCCGCCCAGTACAGCGACCGGGCCCCGCCGCCGCCCGCCATTACCGGGTCGGTCGACCTGCCGCCGCCGCGCCTGCGTTGACGAACCGCTGCGCGGGGTGAGCGGTCGTTGCCCTCATCGGCCCGCGCGCAGGGCAGCGGGTTGTCGGCCGGGCCGGCGCCCCACGGTGTGCGAGACTGCAGCGGCGCAACCCGCGGCGCCATATCCCGTCGGGGGCGGCCGGCCGCGACCGGGAGGGGGGACGAGCGTGACACTTCGCTGCATACGGTAACAAAAAATCATCACGAACGGGTGATCGGCCGCCGTTGCACGGCGCGGCACCCGCCTTATATAAGCCGACACCGACTGCTGTCCGTCACGCAGCCGACCCCAGCCAACCCAGGGGGCCGCAAACCGACGCTCGGACGAGCGCGTGGCCAACACGAACTCGTCAGACGAGACCTGAAACAGCCGGATGCCTGTCGTGGGGTCCGGGCGGCCTGCCGCAAGAAAAGGACATTGAAACATGGCTAAAGTCATTGGCATCGACCTCGGAACCACCAACTCGTGCGTCGCCGTCATGGAAGGCGGCAAGCCGAAAGTTCTCGAAAATTCCGAAGGCGCCAACACGACGCCGTCGATCGTCGCGTTCACCGACGATGGCGAGCGCCTCGTCGGGCAGACCGCGAAGAACCAAGCCGTCACCAATCCCACCAACACACTGTTCGCGATCAAGCG
>JBKBNR010000250.1:0-4173 GCA_046295315.1 Hyphomicrobiaceae bacterium | reverse complement strand
TCGCCGACGAGCGCGCGGCCGATCTGCAGATTGTTGACGACGCGAGTACCCGGCGGAATGAGGTCCGGCCGGCAGATGACATCGAACCTGTAGGGGTGTTCCCACACCGGGAACTGCGTGACGCCGCCGCCGACGTGGCGCCAGGCGCCGGTGAGTGCCGGAATGCAGGTGACGGCGCGGATGGTCTGGCCACCGCCGTAGTGGCGTTCGAGCGCCACGCCCATGCGAATAGCCGCCGGTTGCGCGGTCGCCAGCTCACGCGCCAGCTTCTCGATGTCGGCGGCTGGAATGCCGGTGATCTGCTCCGCCCATTGCGGCGTGCGCGTGCTGGCGCGTTCCTTCAGCTCATGGAAGCCGACCGTGTAATTGTCGACATAATCCTGATCGACGAGCCCCTGCGCGATGATCGAGTTGATCAGCGCCATGGCGAGAGCGCCATCGGTGCCGGGCTTCGGACAGATGTGCCAGTCGGCTTCCTTGGCGGTGCGCGACGCGTAGGCGTCGATGACGACGACCTTGGCGCCAAGCTTCTGCGCATCGCGCACGATCGCCCAGTGGTGCAGGTTGGTGCTGACGCTGTTGCAGGCCCAGATGACGATATATTTCGAGTGGATATAGCTTTCAGGATCGAGCCCCGCCGTCGGCCCGACCGTCAGCAGCCAAGCCGTGCACGACCCCTCACCGCAGAAGGTGCGCTCGCAGACCGTCGCGCCCAGGCGATTGAAGAAGGCGTCGCCGCCGTTCAAACCGTGCACCAGCCCCTGATGGCCGAGGTAGCTGTAGGGAATGATCGCCTGCGGACCCTGCTCGGCTATGATCGCCTTCCAGCGCGACACGATTTCGTCCAGTGCCTCATCCCAGGTGATGCGCTCGAATTGCTTGGAGCCCTTCGGCCCGACGCGCCGCATCGGATAAAGCAGGCGGTCGGGATGATAATGGCGCGTCTCGTAGTCCTTGAGTTTGACGCACAGACCGCCGCGCGTCATCGGATGATCCGGGTTGCCGCGAACGCCCTTCAACTTGCCGCCCTCGACATCGAACAGCATGGCGCAGGTATCGGGGCAATCGTGGGGGCAGCCGCCGAAAGACGTGGTCGTCGAGACACGCTCGTTCATGGGGTTTCCTCGCTTCTTGTTATGGTTCGCCCGCACGGCACGACGGCCGCGCAACCGCGCAACCGCGCAACCGCGCAAGCTCAAGAAACCTGGAAATCCCGATCTGGCCAAGCGCATTTTTGCGGCGTACTGGCGCGGGCCTCGCAAGTGCGCGTCGAGCGCCGACGCAGCGGGTGCGCCACCCGCGCAACTGGGAACGCAACCCGTCGCACGGGCGCGGCCGAACCGCGAGCCTCCCGCGGACAGCCCCCAGCCGCGCTTATCTGTTCACGTCGTAGGCGGCCAGCGCCGCGATGTTGACGATGTCGCTGTCACGTGCGCCGAGCGAACAGATCTGAATGCTCTTCGACAAGCCGACCAGCACCGGCCCGATGATGGTCGCGCCGCCCAGTTCGCGCAGCATCTTCGTCGAGATGGATGCGGCGTGGAAGGCCGGCATGATCAGCACGTTGGCGGTGTCCGACAGGCGGCAGAACGGATAGAGCTTCATCAGATCTTTGTTCAGTGCGACGTCAGCGGCCATGTCGCCGTCGTACTCGAAATCGACGCCGCGTTCGTCGAGCAGGGCGACGGCTTCGCGCACTTCGTCGGAACGCTCGCCGCGCGGCTGCCCGAACGTCGAATAGGTGAGGAACGCGACGCGCGGCTCGATGCCGAAGTTGCGCGCCGCGCGCGCCGCTTCCTCGGCGATGTAGACGAGTTGCTCGGTGGTCGGGATGTTGTGGATCGAGGTGTCGGCAATGATGACGGCGCGGCCGCGGATCAGCGCCAGCGTGATGCCGATGACGTGACGGTCCTCGGCCGGGTCGATGACGCGCAGCACGTCGCGATAGACACTGGTCCAACTGCGCGTGACGCCGGACACCATCGCATCCGCATAGCCGTGCGCGACCATGAGCGCGGCGAAGATGTTGCGCTCGTTGGTGACGAGACGCAGGCAATCGCGCTTCAGGTAGCCGCGCCGTTGCAGACGCTTGTAGAGATATTCGGTGAATTCCTCGGTATAGGGCGTCTTGCGCGTGTCAAAGAACTGGAATTCCGGGCGCAGCGGCACGCCGAGATCGCGGAAGTTGGTCTTGACGCGCTCTTCCGTGCCGACGATCAGCGGCAGGCCGAAGCCTTGCGTGTAGAAGCTGTTGGCGGCGCGGATGACGGCCAGATCCTCGCCCTCCGCGAAGATCACGCGCTTGGGATCGGACTTGACCTTCTCGAACGTCGACTGCAACCAGCCGACCAGCGGATCGAGACGGCCCTGCAGGCGCGCGGTGTAGGCGTCGAGGTCGATGATCGGCCGCTTGGCGACGCCGGAATCCATCGCCGCGCGGGCGACGGCGGGGGCGACGTGCCAGATGATGCGCGGATCGAAAGCGCCCGGAATGATGTAGTCGGGCCCGAACGTCGGGCGGCGGCCGTGAAACGCCGAGGCGACCTGATCAGGCACTGCCGCACGAGCGAGATCAGCGAGCGCCCGCGCCGCCGCGACTTTCATCGCCTCGTTGATGGTCGACGCCTGCACGTCCAGCGCGCCGCGGAAGATGAACGGGAAGCAGAGGACGTTGTTGACCTGATTGGGATAGTCCGAGCGCCCTGTGGCCATGATCGCGTCGTCGCGCACCGCCAGCACATCCTCCGGCGAGATTTCCGGCTCGGGGTTGGCCATGGCGAAGATGATCGGATTCTTCGCCATGCTCTCGACCATCTCGCGGCTGACGATACCGCCCGCCGACAGGCCGAGAAAAATATCCGCACCGTCCATGATCTCAGCCAGAACACGCGCCTTGGTCTTCTGCGCGAACGGCTCCTTCCACGGGTCCATCAGTTCCTTGCGGCCCTTGTAGACGACGCCCTTGATGTCGGAGACGAAGATGTTCTCGCGCTTCATGCCGAGGTGCACGAGCAGGTTGAGACAGGCGAGTGCCGCAGCGCCGGCGCCCGAGCAGGCGAGCTTCACGTCCTCGATCTTCTTGCCCGCCACTTCGAGGCCGTTGAGGATCGCCGCGCCGACGACGATGGCTGTGCCGTGCTGGTCGTCGTGGAACACCGGAATGTCGAGAAGTTCCTTCAACCGTTCCTCGATCACGAAGCAGTCTGGCGCCTTGATGTCTTCCAGGTTGATGCCGCCGAACGACGGCCCGAGATAGCGCACCGAGTTGATGAAGGCCTCGACATCCTCGGTCGAGACCAGAAGGTCGATGGCGTCGATATCGGCGAAGCGCTTGAACAGCGCGCCCTTGCCTTCCATTACCGGCTTCGCCGCCAGCGCCCCCAAGTTGCCAAGACCGAGAATGGCCGTGCCGTTGGAGACGACGGCGACCAGATTGCCCTTGTTGGTATAATCGTAGGCGGTCGCGGGATCGTCGGCGATGGCGCGTACCGGCACGGCGACCCCCGGCGAATACGCGAGCGACAGATCGCGCTGCGTCGTCAGCGGTTTCGTCGGCGTGATCTCGAGCTTGCCGGGCTTGCCCTGGGCGTGGAACTGGAGGGCTTCCTCCGGGCTGAAGCGGGCTTCCTGGAACCGTGTTGCCATGATCGGTGTGCTCGAGTGCTGTGGGTGGAATGCGCCGGATGTGCAGTGCCCGGGGCGGCGCCTGATTTTTAGGCGTCCGTGCCCAGAGCGGGCCGGAACACTAGGTGCTGCGGCTCTGGTATACAACAGTCAAAAGGTTCGAGCGGCCCCGTGAACAGGTCGCAGCGGTACGGCCGTTCCCTCCCGCGCCAACCTGCTTTAAGCGTTCGAACGGGCTCGGCACAGCGGATCGGCGGGTATGGCGGCCAGGAAACACATCGCGCGGCGAAGCGGGGACGGCGACGAGGCTGGCGCGAACGCCGCGGGTGCCGCGGACGCTCCCGGTGCGGCGGACGCCGACGCGCGCGCTGCCGCAGGCTCGCCGGGTGGCCCGCCCGGTGCCTCGATCTATGCGCCGGCTGCCATCGCCGAGGCTACACCCTCGATGGCGCAGTTTCTCGAGATCAAGGCCGCCAACCCGGATTGCCTGCTGTTCTACCGGATGGGCGACTTCTACGAGCTGTTCTTCGAGGATGCCGTCGTCGCATC
>JBKBNR010000249.1:0-4191 GCA_046295315.1 Hyphomicrobiaceae bacterium | reverse complement strand
AAGAGCCTGCCTTCGCGCATCGGCCTGCTGCTCGACATGCAGCTCAAGCAGCTTGAGCGCGTGCTGTATTTCGAATCCTACATCGTCACCGAGCCGGGCCTGACGCCGCTGGAGAAGTTCCAGCTGCTGACCGAGGACGAGCTGCTCGACGCGCAGGACGAATATGGCGAGGACGCCTTCTCCGCCGGCATCGGCGCGGAAGCGGTCAAGATCATGCTCATGGACCTCGACCTTGAGGGCGAGAAGCGCACGCTGCTCGAAGAGCTGGCGGTCACCAAGTCCGAGCTGAAGCCCAAGAAGATCATCAAGCGGCTGAAGGTCGTCGAGAGCTTCTTGGAATCGGGCAACCGTCCCGAGTGGATGATCCTCGACGTCGTTCCGGTCATCCCGCCCGAGCTGCGCCCGCTGGTGCCGCTGGACGGCGGACGCTTCGCGACGTCGGATCTCAACGATCTGTATCGCCGCGTCATCAACCGCAACAACCGCCTCAAGCGGCTGATGGAACTGCGTGCGCCGGACATCATCGTCCGCAACGAAAAGCGCATGCTGCAGGAAGCCGTCGACGCGCTGTTCGACAATGGCCGTCGCGGCCGTACCATCACCGGTGCGAACAAGCGTCCGCTCAAGTCGCTGTCCGACATGCTCAAGGGCAAGCAGGGCCGCTTCCGCCAGAACCTGCTCGGCAAGCGCGTCGACTATTCGGGCCGTTCGGTCATCGTGACTGGTCCTGAGCTCAAGCTGCACCAGTGCGGCCTGCCCAAGAAGATGGCGCTCGAGCTGTTCAAGCCGTTCATCTACGCGCGCCTCGACGCCAAGGGCCTGAGCATGACGCTCAAGCAGGCGAAGAAGTGGGTCGAGAAGGAGCGCAAGGAAGTCTGGGACATCCTGGACGAGGTGATCCGCGAGCATCCGGTTCTGCTGAACCGCGCGCCGACGCTTCACCGTCTGGGCATCCAGGCGTTTGAGCCGGTGCTGATCGAGGGCAAGGCGATCCAGCTGCACCCGCTGGTCTGCTCGGCCTTCAACGCCGACTTCGACGGTGACCAGATGGCCGTGCACGTCCCGCTGAGCCTTGAGGCCCAGCTGGAAGCGCGCGTCCTGATGATGTCGACCAACAACATCCTGTCGCCCGCCAACGGCAAGCCGATCATCGTGCCGTCGCAGGACATGGTGCTCGGTCTCTACTATCTCTCGATGGAGAAGCAGAACGAGCCGGGCGAAGGCATGGTGCTGGGCGACATGGCCGAAGTGCACCAGGCGCTGTTCGCGGGTGCGGTCACGCTGCACAGCAAGATCACCAGCCGCGTGCCCCAGACGCTGGAAGACGGCAGCACCGTGATGAAGCGGTTCGAGACCACGCCGGGCCGCATGCTGCTCGGCGAGTGCCTGCCCAAGTCGCACAAGGTGCCGTTCGACGTCGTCAACCGCCTGCTGACCAAGAAGGACGTGGGCGACGTGATCGACGAGGTCTATCGCCACACCGGCCAGAAGGAGACCGTCCTGTTCGCCGATGCGATCATGGCGCTCGGCTTCCGTCACGCGTTCAAGGCGGGCATCTCGTTCGGCAAGGACGACATGATCATCCCGGCATCGAAGGAAGCAACGGTCGACGAGACCCGCGCCCTCGTGAAGGACTTCGAGCAGCAGTATCAGGACGGCCTGATCACGCAGCAGGAAAAGTACAACAAGGTCATCGACGCCTGGAGCCGTTGCGGCGACGTGGTGGCGGCGGCCATGATGGACGAAATCCGCTCGGTGAAGATCGACCCGGCGACCGGCCGCGAGCTGCCCGCCAACGCAATCTACATGATGGCGCATTCCGGTGCGCGTGGTTCGGCGGCGCAGATCAAGCAGCTGGCCGGCATGCGCGGCCTGATGGCCAAGCCGTCGGGCGAGATCATCGAAACGCCGATCATCTCGAACTTCAAGGAAGGTCTGACCGTCCTTGAGTACTTCAACTCGACCCACGGTGCCCGCAAGGGCCTCGCGGATACGGCGTTGAAGACCGCGAACTCGGGCTACCTCACCCGCCGCCTCGTCGACGTGTCGCAGGACTGCGTCGTCATGGAGCAGGATTGCGGTACCGAGCGCGCGCTGGAGATGAAGGCGATCGTGCAGGGCGGCAGCGTCATCGCGTCGCTGGGCGAGCGTATTCTGGGTCGCACGACCGCAGAAGACGTCGTCGATCCGAAGACCGGCAAGGTGGAAATCCCGCTGGGCACGTTGCTCGACGAGCCGATGATCGCCCAGATCGAGGCACTGGGCGTCCAGGGGATGAAGATCCGCTCGCCGCTGGTCTGCGAAGCCAAGATCGGCGTGTGCGCCAAATGCTACGGGCGTGACCTCGCCCGCGGTACGCCGGTGAACATCGGCGAAGCGGTCGGCGTCATCGCGGCACAGTCGATCGGTGAGCCGGGCACGCAGCTGACCATGCGTACCTTCCACATCGGCGGCGCGGCACAGCTCAACGAGCAGTCGAACCTCGAAGCGCCGGTCGATGGCCGCGCCGAGTTCCGCGACCTGCGCCTGATTACCGATCAGCGCGGTCGCCGCGTGGTCCTGGCCCGGTCGGGCGAGATCGCGATCCTCGACGAGGATGGTCGCGAGCTGGCGGTCCACCGCATTCCGTACGGCGCGTATGTCATGTTCGACGATGGCCACATCGTCAGCAAGGGCGACCGCATGGCGGAGTGGGATCCGTTCACCATGCCGGTGATCACGGAAACCGGCGGTGTCGTGAAGTATCAGGACCTGATCGAAGGCAAGACGCTGGCCGAGCAGGTCGACGAAGCGACCGGCATCGCGCAGCGCGTGGTGGTCGAGAACCGCGGTGCTTCGGCCAAGAAGGAAGATCTGCGTCCGCGCCTCACCCTCACCGGCGACGGTGCGGCCGAGGCGGCCCGCTACATGCTGTCGCCCGGTGCGGTGATCAGCGTGGAGGATGGTGCGACGGTGCAGGGCGGCGACGTTCTGGCCCGTGTCAGCCGCGAGTCTGCCAAGACCCGCGACATCACCGGCGGTCTGCCGCGCGTCGCCGAGCTGTTCGAAGCGCGCAAGCCCAAGGAAAATGCCATCATCGCCAAGGTCTCAGGCCGCGTGGTGTTCGGCAAGGACTATAAGGCGAAGCGCAAGATCGGCATTCAGCCCGAGGATGGCGGCGAGGTCGTCGAGTATCTGGTGCCCAAGTCGAAGGTGATCGACGTTCAGGAAGGCGACTACGTCAAGCGTGGCGACAACCTGATCGGCGGCAGCCCCGATCCGCACGACATTCTGGAGGTGCTCGGCATCGAGCCGCTGGCGGAATATCTCGTCGCGGAAATCCAGGAAGTCTATCGACTCCAGGGCGTGAAGATCAACGACAAGCACATCGAGGTGATCGTTCGCCAGATGCTGCAGAAGGTCGAGATCACCGAAGCCGGCGACACGACCCTGCTCCCCGGCGAGCAGGTGGATCGCGACGAGATGGACGAGACCAACGCGAAGCTCGAGCCCGGCCAGGCCCCCGCACAGGGCAAGCCGATCCTGCTCGGCATCACCAAGGCGTCGCTGCAGACCCGCAGCTTCATCTCGGCGGCGTCGTTCCAGGAGACCACCCGCGTCCTCACCGAGGCGGCGGTCCAGGGCAAGCAGGACACGCTGATCGGCCTGAAGGAAAACGTGATCGTCGGCCGTCTCATCCCCGCCGGTACCGGCGCGGGCATGGGCCGCATGCGCATCGCGGCCAGCAGCCGCGACGCCGCGCTCCGCGTCCAGCAGCGCCGGCTGCAGGAAGTGCTGATCGCGCCGAACTCGGCAGCCGAGGAACGCGCGGCTGAGCTGGCGCAGGATCCGATCGACGCGATGGTCACCAGCGACGCGCTGGAGAAGGTCGAAGTGTCGGGTGACGGCAGCGACGAAGCGGCGGGCGATTATCTGAACAAGGGCGAGTAATCGCCGGCGTTCAGCGCCCCGCTGACACAAAAAAAGGCCGCCGCCCGAGTGATCGGGCGGCGGCTTTTTTTGTCGGAGCCTCGAGGAGCTGAACGAGCGGGAGGAGACGGAGTCGCCACCTTTCCGCGAGGTCAGAAGAAGGTCGAGAGCGTCAGATAACCGAACCGCATGTCGCCGGTCGCCGGGGCATTGGGAGCGTCGGTGAGAAACCGTCCCTTGGCGAGCAGCGCGGCGCCTGCCTCGACCCTAAGCCGCTTGGGA
>JBKBNR010000248.1:0-4217 GCA_046295315.1 Hyphomicrobiaceae bacterium | reverse complement strand
GCCGACGATACCGAAGACCATCATCATCCAGACGTCGAACATGGCATTGTTCACCGTGTAGGCGCCGATGGCGCAGACGACGAGTATGATCGGCGCGATGATCGAGAACGGAACGCGCAGAATGGCGGCGAAAAAGGGCACACAGGTCAGCACGATGACGAGGCTCATCAGGTTGCCGAGATACATCGAGGCGATGAGCCCCCAGACGAACTCCTTCTGCTCGACGAACAGCATCGGGCCGGGTTGCAGCCCCCAGATCATCAGGCCGCCCAGCAGCACGGCTGCCGTCGGCGAACCCGGTATGCCGAGCGTGAGCATGGGTAGCAGCGCTGCCGTTCCCGCCGCGTTGTTGGCGGTTTCAGGCGCTGCGACACCTTCGATTTCACCCTTGCCGAAGTTGTCGCCGTTCTTGGAGAAGCGCTTGGCGATGCCGTAGCTCATGAACGATGCAGGCGTGGCGCCGCCGGGCGTGATGCCCATCCAGCAGCCAATCAGGCAGCTTCGCAAGAATAAGGCCCAGTGGCGAACCAGCTTGGCCCAGGTCTGGAAAACGACCGTGAGCCGCATTTTGGCGTGGGCGCCCTGAAACTTCAGTCCGTCCTCGATCGACGACAGGATCTCACCGATGCCGAACAGGCCGATCACCGCGATCAGGAAGTCGAAGCCGGACAGCAAATCGGTGTAGCCGAACGTCATGCGCAGCGTGCCCGTGACCTGATCGAGACCGACGGCGCCGAGCGCGAAGCCGAGCATCATCGAGGCGACGACCTTCATCGGAGAGCCGCGGCTCATGCCGACGAAACTCGCGAAGGTGAGGAAAAAGACGGCGAAAAACTCCGCTGGGCCGAACCGCAGCGCGAACTTGGCGATGATCGGCGCCATGAACGTGATCATGACCACGGCGACCAGAGCGCCGAGGAACGACGACGTGAATGCGGTCACGAGGGCTTCGTCGGCGCGTCCCTGTCGCGCCATCGGATGGCCGTCGAACGTCGTCGCCACCGACCAGGGTTCACCGGGAATATTGAACAGGATCGAGGTGATCGCGCCGCCGAACAATGCGCCCCAGTAGATGCACGACAACATGATGATGGCGGAGGTCGGCGGCATCGAGAAGGTCAGCGGCAACAAAATGGCGACGCCGTTGGCGCCACCGAGGCCGGGCAGCACGCCGATGAGGACGCCGAGCACGACGCCAACCACCATCAACACGAGGTTGAACGGCGTGATAACCGTCGCAAACCCCTGCATGAGCGAGCTGATTTCTTCCACGCGGGCTCCCCCCCAAATCGGGCGCTTGCGGCCGCGAACGGACGGCGCCGATCGTTGTTATATCCCGCTAATTCTCTGGCATACCACGCATGTGCGTCAAGGCCTGATGCTCAGGTCGAGTCTTGATTTTGCGCTGCAATAGCCGTTGCGCGCCGCAGCAATCGCGTGGCGTGCATCCGCTGATATTTGGAGCTCATCAGATATATACTGATATTATCGCATGTACTTATGTCGTATAATCATAAGTTGGCACTGTATATCTCTCTACAACTTCCTCGTAGTGTGTATTGATGTCTCGAGGGTTCAGCACCCGTTCGGCGGGTCTGTGAGGCTGCACTTTGCAGCCGCGCGGCAATTTTATGTCGCAGACAGATCCCGACCACAACCGCAGGCGAGTTGCTGAGGTAGGTCTTTGTTTGCGATGCAGCACCCGCTGCCCGTGTGACGGGCTGCCGACTTAAAAATTGTTGCAGCTTCGCATGCGCCGTAAATTCTGATGATCCGTGCGATCATACTCTGACCGGGGACAGCCGCGGAACTCGAGACGCCTCCGCGCGGTTGTGGGGCGTCGCGGCTTGTCACATCGTCGGGCTGCGGCCGGTGTGATCAGTTTGGCGGCTCGAGCTGCCGCAGAAGCGGCGCGTCGGGCGTAGCGATGCGGCACGCATCGTACCGAGGCGGATCGTCGAGGGCTGGGCAACGGGGGGCCATGACATTGATGCAACCGCAGATGCAACCGCACGCACCAGCCGGCGAGGTCGCCCGCGTCGTTGCGTGGGACCTGCCGACACGTCTTTTCCACTGGACGCTGGTGCTCGCCATCGCGATGGCCTGGGCAAGCGCCCAGTATGCGGAAAAGATCGGCGATCCGCTGCTGAAATGGCATCGCTGGACCGGCATCGCGATCCTCGTTCTGCTGTTGTGGCGACTGCTGTGGGGTGTGCTGGGGTCGTCGACGGCGCGATTCGTGTCGTTCGTCCGCGGTCCGGGTGCGGCGCTCGGCTACGCGGCGCGTCTCGCCGGGGGCGGTCACGACAGATATCTCGGTCACAACCCGCTCGGTGCCTACATGGTCTTGGCGCTCCTGGTGGTGGTCGGCACGCAGGCGCTATTGGGGCTCTTCACCGTCGAGCACAACGATCTGACAGCGGGGCCGCTCTATCGGCTCGTGAGCGAGGATGTGGTCAAGCGGGTATCGCGATTGCATCGCCTGCTGTTCGACGATCTGCTGCTGCCGTTGATCGTTCTGCACGTCGCGGCGAACCTGCTCTACGGCGTGGTCAAGCGCGAGCCGTTGATCCCGGCGATGGTCACCGGCCGCAAGCCCGCCGCCGACTATGCGGATGCAAAGGAGGCGCTGCTGGTCGACCGGCCGCTGGTCCGCGCCGCCTTCCTGCTCGCGGTTTCGGCGGCAACGGTGATCGGGACCATCAAGATGCTGGGCGGGCGGCTGCCGTAGCGCGCGCCATCCCGGCCGCGATCCGTCGCAGGTCCGCATGCGTGTCGACATCGTCGAGGCAAAGGGCCTCACCGGCATCGAGCGCGACGGGTGAGGCGAGATCGGCGTGCAGCGCTATGACGGATTTGCCGCCGCCGTCGCCCTCGAGCTGGCGCAGTTCGTCGAGCAAGGCGGCGGGCCAGATCACGGGCGGGCGCTGGGCACCCCCGACCGCCGGACACACGATATGGCGCGCACCACCCGAGAGGACCTGCGCAATCAATCGGTCGAGCAGTCTCGCGTCGAGACGCGGCATGTCGGCGGGAACGATCATTACGCCGCGCGCCGTCGCATCGACGGCGGCGACACCCGCGGCGATCGACGCGCCCTGACCATGTTGCGACGTGTCGACGACGACATGACGGACGCGAAACGGTCCGAGCACCGCGCGCCGCGCGTCGTGCTCGTGTCCCGTGACGGCAAGCAACTCCGAAACGGCGCTGCTGGCGATGGCCCGCGCCGTGTGGACCAGCAGCGGCTCCCCAGCGAGCGGCGCGAGCAGCTTGTCGCCATCACTGAAGCGGCGCGAGAGGCCCGCTGCCAGCAAGATCGCCGAAACGCCGCTGTCGGTCGTTGCCGTCATGTGGCGAAGGCCCGGCGTCGCTCGGCGACGATCTCGGCCAGGATCGAGACGGCGATCTCGGCGGCGCCCACGGCACCTATGTCGAGGCCGATGGGCGCGCGGATGCGATCGAGACGCGCGCGCGAGACGCCGGCCGCGGCGAGGCGCTCGCGTCGCCGCGCGTGATTGAGCTTCGATCCGAGCGCGCCGACATAGAAGCAGTCGGCGGCGAGCCCCAGCCGGATAGCACCGTCGTCGATGTCGGGATTATGGGAAACCGCAGCAACGGCGGTGAAGCGATCGAGGGAGCCGCCCGACATGGCATCGTCGGGCCAGGCATGGACGACTTCGAGACCGGGGAAACGCTCGGCGCTGGCGTAGGCAGTGCGCGGATCGACGATCAGCGTCGCGTAGCCGATGCCGCGCAACATGCCGGCGAGGTGCTGGGCTATGTGTGTCGCGCCGACGACGACCACGCGCGGCGGCGGTGTGCGGACGTGGACGAACAGCCGCTCATCACCGGTCTCGATCAATCCTCTGCTCCGCGCGGCGGCATGACCCGCAGATACAGACAGACGATCACCATCCGCCGCATGTATGGTCATCTTGCCGGTCGAGATGTCCGTGACGGCGACCGATGCGACCCGCCGCCGCTCCAGATCGAGCAACCGCTCGAGCAACGCGACGCCCGTCTCGCGATCGAGCCGCAGAACAAGAATTTCTATCCGCCCTCCGCACGGCAATCCCGCGCGCCAAGCCGTCTCGTCACTGACACCGAACGCCAGCGTTTGCGCGGCGCCGCTGGGGGGCCCCGCGCCCCCGGCCACCAAGACCAACGGGGCGACGCCGCCCCCCCCCCCCCCACCCCGGGACCAGTCCCCCCCC
>JBKBNR010000247.1:0-4236 GCA_046295315.1 Hyphomicrobiaceae bacterium | reverse complement strand
GCCCGCTGCTGTCGCCGCCGCCAAGCCCGAGGTGAAACAGGTCAAGTCGGTGAAGTCGTCAGGCAACCCCAGCGTTGCATCGGTGTCCCCCGCCAAGGTCGAGAAGTCGGCGGTATCCGAGGCGTCTGTCGCCCCGCTCGCCGTCGCCGCGGTGGAAGCGGTCGAGAAGGTCGCCGGGACCAGCGATCTCGGCTGCAAGCGCTTCATTCCGGCTGCTGGCCTGACGATCTCGGTGCCCTGCGCCCAGTGATCGCAATGTGCTTATCTCTGCTCCAGACGTCGCCATGTCGCCAAGGACCGGAACCAGCAATGGTTCCGGCCTTTTTTCGACGGAGCTATGCGCAAGTCCGGGACCATGTGGCCTCGGCACCGCATCGATCGTTGCATCGCCCCGTCCAGTACGAGACCACGCGACAAAGCCCGCGCCGCTCCGTATGATGTTGGGCGAAACGACCTCCAAGCCGGAACCGGATCATCGTGGCCAAGTTCGACCTGTCGCGCTCATCTTCGTTCGCCGCCTCAGCCGCTGCGCTGTGCCTGGGCTTCCAGGCGCTGACGACGGCCCCTGCCGCTGCGGGAGGTCTCTGGATCGCTGAGTTCAAGGCCGGCGTACTGGCCCACGACGTGCCGGATCTGTGGAGCGGGTTCCAGCGCGAGCCGGACGCCGTCGACATCAATCTTGAAGTCATGTTCCGGCCGAACATTCCGCTGCTCATCGGCGGCATCTATCCGGCCATCGGCGCGTCGATCAGCACGTCGGGGGCGACCAGTCACGTCTATGCCGACGCGCGCTGGCAGGTTGAAACGCCGGTTGGTCTGTTCTTCGCTATCGGCCTCGGCGTTGCCGTTCACGATGGCGAACTTGAACCGGTGCTGGCCGACCGCAAGGCGCTCGGATCACGGGCGCTGTTCCACATCCCGGCGGAAGTCGGATTACGCCTCGGCGACAACAGCCTGTCGGTCTATTTCGAACACATCTCCAACGGCGAGTTCGCCGACTTCAACGAGGGGCTCGACCGCCTCGGCGTCCGCTACGGCTATCGCTTCTGACGGGTAGCCCAACCTCCGGGAAAGCGCGACGGCACTCAGATCTTCCAGCCCGAATGGATCGCGGCGACTCCGCCGGTGAGGTTGCGATACGTTACGCGCTCGAACCCGGCATGCCGGATCATCGTTGCGAACGCGTCCTGTTTGGGGAACTTGCGGATCGACTCGACGAGGTACTGATAGGGCTCGGCGGCACCCGCCGCCAGTCTGCCCAGTCGCGGGATCACCTCGAAGGAATGGAAGTCGTAGAGCTTGTCGAGGATCGGCACCTGCACCTCGGAGAACTCGAGGCACACGAAGCGCCCGCCCGTCTTCAGCACGCGGAAGGCTTCGGCCAGAGCCCTGTCGATATGCGTGACGTTGCGGATGCCGAAGGCGATCGTGTAGGCGTCGAACGACGCATCGGGAAACGGCAATGCCTCGGCGTTGCCCTCGACGATGTCGATGCGGTGCGCCAGGCCGGCGTCGTTGACCTTGCGCCGGCCGACCTCCAGCATTTCCGGGCTGATGTCGCAAATCACGGCAGTGGCGCTGTCGCCGCTGGCGCGCGCATAACGCAACGCCACGTCTCCGGTGCCGCCCGCCACGTCGAGCAGGCGGAACGGACGGTCGGCGCGCGGCGGCGCCAGCCACGCGATCAGATCGCCCTTCCACAGCCGGTGCAGCCCGCCCGACATCAGATCGTTCATCAGGTCGTAGCGCTCGGCGACGGTCGAGAAGACCTCGTTGACGAGGCCCTGCCGTTCACCCTCCGCCACATCGCGAAAGCCGAAGCTGACCTTCTCGCCGCTTCCGGTATCGCCCGTATCTGCCATCGTCTCGCCTTTCATGCGGTGCGGCTCGACGCGGCGCGCCCGCCTTCGATTTCGCCGCTCAGGAATGCCAGTACGTCTGCGGCCTCGACATCGCGCGTCACGAATGCTTCGCCGATACCGCGCGCTAGGATGAACGTCAGCCGCCCGTCGCGGACCTTCTTGTCCTGCCCCATCAGCCGCAGCAGCTCCGCCGGATCGGCCTGGCCGCCGGGAATATCGCCGATGCGCGTCGGCAATCCGACGGCGGCGAGGTGCGCCGCGACACGCGCCGCGGTGCCCGCCGGGCATAGTCCGCGCGCTTCCGAGAAGCGAAACGCGAGGCA
The DNA here is from genome assembly GCA_046295315.1 of Hyphomicrobiaceae bacterium. Taxonomy (GTDB): domain Bacteria; phylum Pseudomonadota; class Alphaproteobacteria; order Rhizobiales; family Hyphomicrobiaceae; genus JAEUMD01. The sequence goes on along the minus strand of JBKBNR010000247.1, from coordinate 2,051 downwards.
CATGCCGATGGCGACGCCTTCCCCGTGCAGCAGGCGATCCGAATATCCGGTCCACGCCTCGAGCGCGTGGCCGAACGTGTGGCCGAGATTGAGCAACGCACGGTCGCCGTTCTCGTGCTCGTCGCGCACGACGATGTCCGCCTTCGCCTTGACGCTCGTTTCGATGGCCTCGGTGAGTGCCGCCACATCGTTGCCGAACACGCCGCGCCAGCGCGCTTCGAGCCAGGAGAAAAACGCCGCGTCGCCGAGCAGGCCGTACTTCGCCACCTCCGCGTAGCCGGCGCGCATTTCACGCAGTGGCAACGTCGAAAGCACATCCGTATCGGCAATCACGAGGCTCGGCTGATGGAACGTGCCGATCAGGTTCTTGCCCTGACGTGTGTTGATGCCGGTCTTGCCGCCGACGGAACTATCCACCTGCGCCAGCAGCGATGTCGGGATCTGCACGAAGCGCACGCCGCGCCGCAGAATCGACGCCGCAAACCCGGCCAGATCGCCGATCACGCCACCGCCGAATGCAATCACCAGATCGCCGCGCTCGAGACCCATCTCCAGCAGGGCCTCCGACAAGGGCGCCAGTTGCGCGAAGCACTTCGTCGCCTCGCCCGCTGGCAACGGCGGCACAGTCGCATGCCGCAACCCGGCGGTATCGAGGCTCTGTTGCAGTGTGGCGAGGTGGAAGCCCGCCACGTTCTCATCCGTAACGATGCCGCACTTGCGGTCACCGAACCGGGCTTTGATCGTGCGGCCGGCACGCCGCAGCAGCGCCGGCCCGACCATCACGTCGTACGCGCGACCGGGCAGGGCAACCGGCACGACGCGCTCCAAGCTGGCGCTCGAACTGTTGACGATAGACGGCATGTGTCGTTCTCCGGGTGGGCGCGGCGTCATCGCCGCGGGCCCAGGTTCGCATTCGACGTTCGCATTCGACGTTCGCGTTCAATCTGCTTGCGGCAACGACGGCGGCGTCGCACACGTCCGCTCGCGTTCCTGGAAGGCTGCCAGCGCCTCGATGATCTCGTCGACGATCACATCGTGACTGACGTCGCGGCTTTCCACCGTGATATCGGCTTCCGCGTAGACGGGATAGCGCTCGTTCATCAGCCGCCGCATGACCGCCTCGGGATCATCCGTGCGCAGCAACGGCCGGGTGTTGCGCTTGCCGACGCGACGCATCAGCACGGGCAAATCGGCCCGCAGCCAGATCGACAGCCCCTGTGCCTTGACGGCCGCCCGCGTTTCCGCGCTCATGAACGCGCCGCCGCCGGTCGCCAGAACATGCGGACCCTGGCCCAGCAACCGCACGATCACCTTGGTTTCCCTGTCGCGGAAGTGCGGCTCCCCATAAGTGGCGAAAATGTCCGAGATGGTCATTCCGGCGACGCGCTCGATCTCCTCGTCGGCATCGACGAACGGCAGCGCCAGTTTCGCGGCCAGACGCTTGCCGATGGCCGATTTGCCGCACCCCATGAGACCGACCATAACGACCGAGCGGCGATCGAGCGCGCGCACGATGCTCTCGATCGCCGCCGGCTCGTGATCCGTTCTGCGACGGCCGAAACTCAGCCGAATCATGGCACACCCCATAAGTCGTTTCGGCGGCACGCGGCGACCGATCCGCAGGCCCTGTCGTAGGGCACTCTCGTTTGCGTCGCCGCTCTGGTTTGCATCGCCTATACCATAATGACGCCATCGATCGCGGACACATAGCAAAGGGAACGGTGGAACCAAAATGCCGAGCTTGTTCCGTTTTCTATTCCTGGTCGCCCTGATCTCTGGCTCAGTCTACGGTGGGTTGTGGTTTCTCGCCGTCCACCACGAACCGCCGCAGACCGAGGTCAGCAAGCCCGTGGCGGGCGTCAAGATCCGCCGCGAATAGGCTTGGCGCGTTTTATTCGCATGCCGGAGTTCCGTTTGACCGTGTACCTGACCCCGGCGAGCGCCCCGCGCCTCCCCACACTGTCGCCCCCGCGGCTGCGACGCCCCATCTCGCTGCTGATTGCCGTTGCCGTGGCGGCGGGTTTGTCGCTGCACCCTGCTGCTGCCCAGCA
>JBKBNR010000246.1:0-4251 GCA_046295315.1 Hyphomicrobiaceae bacterium | reverse complement strand
GGTAGCGGCCGATCGACGTGTAGGGGTGGCCGTTCTTGCCGTCGTAGGTGACGCGCATCGACGTGCCATCACCGAAGTCGATGCGCCCGGAACCCTGCACCTGCATGAAGAACAACTCGACCGGATCCTTGAGGAACACGAGTTCCAGCCCCTGCCCGGCGAGCGCACCTTCCTCGATCTGTTGTCGCGTCGGATAGGGCTCCCACCCGGCCGGCGTGCGCCGCGCGTGGGTGAGTTGATCCGCCCTGGCACCGCGCTCCCCCTCCGAGACGAGATTGAGCAGGTCGGGCGGGCGGCGATAGACCGGCGCGGTGAAGACACTGCTCGCCGTGCGTGAGCCCTCGATCACCGGCTCGTAATAGGCGGTCAACATGCCGGTCCGATCGGCATGTACGACGCGATGCGGCTCAAAATGGCTTTCGAAGAACCGGCGAGCGGCGGCGCGTGTCGGCTTTCCAGCGAGCAGTTGAGCCGCATCGGCACAGGCACTGAGCAGTTCCGGCGGCGGCGGCGTGGCGCCCGATCTGTTGCCGGCGCGGACGGCCGCAACCACGCGGCTGCAGGATTTGGCGAAGGCCTTCAGGGCCGCAAGATGATCGTCGTCGCTCCACCCCGGCAGGGACTCGAATCCGACGCTCTGAAACGTCACTGCAGGCGTTGGAGCTGGAGGTTCAGGTTTCGCCGCGGTCCCGGTTGCCGCCTTGTCGGATTTCGTCTTCACGGGCTTCGGCGCCTTTGTTTCGCTGGCGTGGGCTACCGTGTCGGCTTCAGGGGAACTGGCCGAGAGGGCGACCGCAAGGATTGTCGCGAGGCAAGTCCTCGAGGTGAGCCTGGCCAGCACGCTCAGTCGTCTCACGACTTGCCGAGGGCGAACAACACTGCCGCCGTCTGCCCGGCTGCTGCGCATGCCCCGCCCCCCAGGTCCGGTGCCCATCCCAAACAACCAAACCGCCGTTCAGCCCAGGGCTTCGACGCGACCTGCCGCCGCCGGCGTTCGCCGCGCGTCAGCCCGGCGCCTGCGTCGCGACCAGTTTCCAGTTCGGATTGGCGCGCGCCCGAGCCGAAGAAATATCGCGGCTGAACATCCAGATGTCGGTGACATCGCGGATCGCCTGCGGATCGCCCGAGATGACGGCGCCCGATCGGTCGCGCGTGGCCGAAATCAGCTGGCTCACGAATTTCACCGTCACCAGCGCCACGCCGTCCTTGACCTCGGCGTCGACGATGTCGGCCTTCGATATTCCGACGAAGGACTGATCGACCTGCTCGTTGCGGCTCTCGCGATCTGCGATTGCCGCGTGGAAGCTCTCGTAGACCTCGCGGCTCAGCAGGTCGCGCAGCAACTTGCGATTGCCCTCGGCGAATGCGGTCACGATCAATTCGTAGGCTTGCTTGGCGCCATGGACGAACGGGCCAGGGTCGAACTGCGGGTCGAGCTTGAGGATTTCGAGCATACCCTGCTCGACATCCGCATTCGCACCGGCCGCCGAATGGATCCGGGCCTTGGCTTCGGCCACCGCGACAGTCGAATCGATGTTCGCCCGCGCCGTCGATGCCTCGCGGCTCGGCAGAGTCACCACCTTGTCATCGGTTTTGCCACCATTTGCCGCGGCACGCCGCTGCTCGGCGCGGTACCGCTCCATGCGCGCCTCGTCGTCCTCCGTCCGGCGCCCGAGCACGCCGCGCAGCTTGAAGATCACGACCAGTGCAACCACTAGCGAGATCAACGTGATAAGGTCGATTTTTCCGTCCATGGACGTGCTTTCGCGAAAGAGTTAGGCGTTACCCGGCCAGACATGGATGTAAGGCTCACGGCAAGCAGATTACAGGGTCGTCGGGAGCGGCACCCTCGAATGGCACTCTCGATCGACGCCGAACTTCATTGGTGTCACGCTCAACTTAGGGCACAAAGGTGGTTCCGCCAACAGGGATGACGCCGTGAGGTCTATCCCGCGTCCGGCTTACGCGCCCGCCAACGCAACAGATCGTACCCCCGAACGCCATGCCATCGCCGGTTCGAGCCTTCCTGTTACTGGTGCTGATCGCGATCCCGCTGCTCGAGATCGCGTTGCTGGTCAAGGTCGGTCAGTGGCTGGGGTTCTGGTGGACGATCCTCATTGTCGTGGTCACCGCCGTCGTCGGCAGCTCGCTGGTCCACCGGCAAGGGGTGGGCACCATTCGCCGCGTCATGGCCGCCGCCGCATCGGGTCAGCCGCCGGTGGACTCCCTGCTCGACGGGCTGCTTCTGATCGTCGCCGGACTGCTGATGATTACGCCGGGCCTGATTACCGATACCATCGGCCTGCTGCTGCTGCTGCCACCGCTGCGGCAGGTGCTGGTGCGCAAGGCGCTGTCGAAAATGTTCGTCTCGGGGGAATTCAGCGTGTGGGAGTCCGGGGGCGCCCGGCGGCCGGGGCGGGGAGTTGCTGGATCGCGCGCGCCAGCCGGAGCAGGACGACCCGTTTCAACGCGGCCGGACCGGCGCCCGACACTCCACAGGCGATCCCGCTGACGACGGCGGCATCGTGATCGAGGGCGAATTCACCCGCATCGACGAACCTTCGCCCAACCCGAAGCACGAGCCGAGGCCAAATCGCCGATAGCCGGGCAGTTGCCGCCCGGTATGAGCGAGAGTCCATCAGATTGCGCTTCGCGCGTCGCCATGATAGCGCTCCGCCGCATTCGAACGGCCCAGTCGCGGCAGGGGCCCACAGCGCAACATGGAAAGACCTGAGACATGGCGGACGGCAAGAACCGGGCAGACGGCAAAAACGGCAACGGCGCGGTCGACACATCCAACAGGGCGCCGACGCCGGTTCAGGCTCAGGTTCTCGGCCAGTACATTCGCGACCTTTCGTTCGAGAACCCCAACGTCGACAAACTGATGGGCGGCCCCGGCGACAACCCTCACATCCAACTCGAAGTGAATGTCGACGCCAAGGCCGTCGATCCCAAGCAGGGTGTGTTCGAAAGCTCGATCAACTTCCACGCCAAGGCGACGAGCAAAATCGGCACGATCTACGACCTCGAAGTCGTCTATGCGGGCCTCTTCAAGATCCAGAACATCCCCGAGCAGGCGATCGAGCCGTTCCTGCTGATCAACTGTCCGTCGATCCTGTTCCCGTTCCTGCGTCGCCTGCTCGCCGACATCACGCGCGAGGGCGGCTTCCCGCCGCTGCTTCTCGACCCGATCGACTTCGGCGGTCTCTACATGCGCCGCCAGCAGGAACTGGCGGCCAGCGGCGGCAAGGCCGACGCCTGATCGTCGACGACACGATCACACGATCACGAGACGAGCGGACGGCGGCGTTTCAAACGCTGCCGTTTTCTTTTCGCAGGTAGCGATTCCAGATCGCCTTGTCGCCGAGCGTCTCGACGAAGGTGCGATGTGCCGCTTTCATTTCGGGCGTCAGACGCGATGGCAACGGCGCCGGACGCTGCGCCGCAGAGCGCGATTGCGCGGCGCCACGCAGCGGACCACCAGTGGCGTTCGCAGCTGCGCCCTTGTCACCTAGCACCAGCGTCGCCTGCCGCTCACCGAGCAGCTCGATGTAGACTTCCGCCAGCAGCAGCGAGTCCATCAGTGCCCCGTGCTTGAGGCGCTGCGAGTTGTCGATCCCATACCGCTTGCACAACGCGTCGAGCGTGTTCGGTCCTGCTGGATGCTTGCGCCGCGCCAACGCCAGCGTGTCGACGACGCGATCGTTGCGCAACGCCGGCGATCCGACCCGTTCGAGCTCGGCGTTCAGAAAGCCGAGGTCGAAAGCGGCGTTGTGAATGACCAGCGTATCGTCGGCGATGAAGGAGAGAAAATCGCGGTAAATGGCTTTGAAAACCGGCTTATCGAGCAGGAACGCCGTCGACAGGCCGTGCACGCGCTCGGCTTCCGCCGGCACGTCACGTTCGGGGTTGATGTAGACGTGATATTCGCGGCCCGTCGGGATGCGGTTGATCAGTTCGACGCAGCCGATTTCGATCAGCCGGTCGGCCTTTCTCGCGTCGAGGCCTGTGGTCTCCGTGTCGAGTACGATCTCGCGCATGTGAAGAGTTGTCCGTCAAATCAGCAGCAGTAAGCCCGCCAACAGAGCTTAGACCCCAGCCCAATGGCGGTGATAGGCAGTGGCGGGCCGCGAAGCGATTGTCGGCAGGAGCCTATCTATTTCGGCTTCGGTCTCGGCAACCGATCGCGACGTATCCACAACGAAGTCCGCCCGTCGGCGCTTCTCGGCATCGGGCATCTGGCGCGCGCGG
>JBKBNR010000245.1:0-4343 GCA_046295315.1 Hyphomicrobiaceae bacterium | reverse complement strand
GACTCTACGGCCACGTTCGAAAAGATCATCGGCGCCAAGTCGGTCGAGCAGGTCGTCGATCTGCAGACCAAGTACGTCAAGCGAAGCTACGACGAGTACATGCACCAGATGACCAAGATCGGCAGCATGTATGCGGAACTGGCCAAGGAGGCCTATCGCCCGATGGAGAAGCTGATGCAGGGCGCGCGGTGATCCGCGGTACAATGTTCACCGCCCGGTGTTGCGGCGTTGCGGGCCGGCTCGTCAGAGCCGGCCCTTTTTTTTTGCGCTCCGGCACACGACATGGCGGATCAGGTCGAGTTTCGTCATCAACGCTGGACGCGCCTTTCGAGGCGCATTGCGGGGCGCATGAGGGTTCAGTAAACTCCCAGGGAGTATGTTGTTTTTCGGTCGCGCGGTGCGACCGGTGCGACTCTGGCACGTCAACCGCGGTGCGCTCGCCAACGTATGCTTCGCAGCGGGCCGCGCCCCAAGGCGATCATCAACACGACCACGGATCTGCAAAAAGCCACATGAAACCGACCGCCGTTATCGACCGAACAGGACTGAGTGGCTCCGCCGAGAAGAACTCACGCGCCGACAGCGGCTGCGCAACCAGCGACCGCGCGAGCGGTATCGACGCGCATGCCGCCCGGTCCTTGCCACCGCTGAAGGCGGGCAAGGACGACGACCCGGGCAAAGTCGGCAATGGTGGCAACGGCGGCGATCGCGGCAACGACGACGAGGGTCGCACCGGCATCGTCACCAAGACGCGGCCTAAAACCAAGAAACCGTCGCTGTACAAAGTGCTGCTTCTTAACGACGATTACACGCCGATGGAGTTCGTCGTGCTGGTACTGGAGCGGTTCTTCAACAAGGGCCGCGAGGATGCGACGCGCATCATGCTGCATGTGCATCACAAGGGCGTCGGCATCTGCGGCGTCTACACGTTCGAGGTTGCCGAAACCAAGGTCACACTTGTGACGGATTTTGCCCGTCAGCATCAGCATCCGTTGAGATGCACCATGGAGAAGGAGTAGCGCCTAAGTGCCATCGTTCTCGAAGAGCCTCGAACAAGCCCTGCATCGCGCGCTCGAGTTCGCCAACGAGCGCAATCACGAGGCAGCGACACTCGAGCATCTGCTGCTGTCGCTGATCGATGATCGCGACGCCGCCGCCGTCATGCGAGCCTGCAACGTCGACCTCGACAAACTGCGCAAACGTCTCGTCGAGTTCGTCGACGGCGAACTCGATTACCTGGTCGTGCAGGGATCCAGTGAGGCGACGCCGACCAACGGCTTCCAGCGCGTCATTCACCGCGCCGTCGTCCATGTGCAGTCCTCTGGCCGCGAGGAGGTGACGGGCGCCAACGTGCTGGTCGCCATCTTCGCCGAGCGCGAGAGCCACGCGGCCTATTTCCTGCAAGAGCAGGAGATGACGCGGTTTGATGCCATTCAGTACATCAGTCATGGGCTGGCCAAGCGACCCGGCATGTCCGAGCCGCGCCCCGTCACCGGCGTCGATGAGGAACAGATGCGCGACGGCGATGAGAAGAAGTCGGGGCAGGATGCGCTCAACACCTATTGCGTCAACCTCAACAAGAAGGCCCGCGACGGCAAGATCGATCCGCTGATCGGCCGCGAGCCGGAGGTCATGCGCACCATCCAGGTGCTCTGCCGCCGCCAGAAGAACAATCCGTTGCTGGTCGGTGATCCGGGCGTCGGCAAGACGGCGATCGCCGAAGGCCTGGCGCGCAAGATCATCAGGGGCGAAGTGCCGGAGGTCCTGCGCGACGCGACGATCTTCTCACTCGACATGGGGGCTCTGCTCGCCGGTACCCGCTACCGCGGCGATTTCGAGGAGCGGCTCAAAGCCGTCATGCGCGAGATCGAGAACTACCCGGGTGCCGTGCTGTTCATCGACGAGATCCACACCGTCATCGGTGCGGGCGCCACGTCGGGTGGCGCCATGGATGCTTCGAACCTTCTGAAGCCGGCGCTGCAGTCGGGCGCCGTGCGCTGCATCGGCTCGACGACCTACAAGGAATACCGCCAGCACTTCGAAAAGGACCGTGCGCTCGTTCGCCGCTTCCAGAAGATCGACGTCAAGGAGCCGACGGTCGAGGATGCGGTCGAGATCCTCAAGGGCTTGAAACCCTACTTCGAGGAGTTCCATCAGCTCAAGTACAGCAACGACGCCATAAAGGCGGCGGTGGAGCTGTCCGCGAAGTACATCCACGACCGCAAGCTGCCCGACAAGGCGATCGACGTAATCGACGAGACCGGTGCCTCGCAGATGCTGGTGCCCGAGGGCAAGCGCAAGAAGAAGATCGGCGTCAAGGAAATCGAAGCGACGGTCGCCACCATGGCGCGCATCCCGCCGAAGACCGTCACCAAGTCCGACGCCGAGGTGCTGGTCAATCTCGATCGCGACCTCAAGCGGCTCGTGTTCGGCCAGAACAACGCCATCGACCAGCTCTCGTCGGCGATCAAGGGGGCACGCGCTGGCCTGCGCGAACCGGAAAAGCCCATCGGCTGCTACCTGTTTTCTGGACCAACGGGCGTCGGCAAAACCGAAGTGGCGAAGCAACTCGCCAGCCTGATGGGAGTCGAGCTGCTGCGCTTCGACATGTCGGAATACATGGAGAAGCACACGGTCTCGCGGCTGATCGGCGCGCCGCCGGGCTACGTCGGTTTCGACCAGGGCGGACTGCTGACCGACGGCATCGACCAGCATCCCCATTGCGTGCTGCTGCTCGACGAGATCGAGAAGGCGCATCCGGATCTGTTCAACATCCTGTTGCAGGTCATGGATCACGGTAAGCTGACCGATCACAACGGCAAGCAGGTCGATTTCCGCAACGTCATTCTCATCATGACGACCAATGCCGGCGCGTCCGACATGGCGAAGCCCGCGATGGGCTTCAACCGCTCCAAGCGCGAGGGCGAGGATACCGACGCGGTCAACCGGCTGTTCACGCCGGAGTTCCGCAACCGTCTCGATGCGGTCATCCCGTTCGCCGGTCTCGAGGCCGACGTCATCGCCAAGGTGGTCGAGAAGTTCATCTTCCAGCTCGAGGCGCAGCTTGCCGACCGCGGCGTCACGTTCGAACTCAGCGATGCGGCTGCAAAGTGGATCGGCGAAAAGGGTTACGACGAAAAGTTCGGCGCCCGTCCGCTGGCGCGCGTCATCCAGGAGCACATCAAGCGGCCGCTGGCCGACGAGTTGCTGTTCGGCAAGCTGGAACACGGCGGCACCGTGAAGGTCGTCGTCGAGGGTGAGGGCGAGGCGGCCAAGCTCGGCTTCGAGATCATTCCGGGCGATCCGTCGCGCAAGGCGAAACCGGCTGAGGACGACGACGACGAGGTGGAGGAGGTGGCAGCCGAAGTGGTTGCCGCCGATGCCGCGCCGCGCCGCGCGCTCCCCGGTCCGCGAGAGAAGAAAGACAAGGGCGGCAGCGCGCCCAAGGGTGGGACGAGCGACAAGCCGTCGGGCGGCCCATCTGGCGGGGGTATCGTGCCGAGCGTGCCGCGCCCGAAGAAGGGTGATTAGCGCCGCAACCGGTGTGGCGATGTTGACGCGCGGGCCGCCTCACCAGGGCGGCCCGTTCGTTTTTGCACCACGCTCAAGGTCACCGCCCGCCGCAAAAGTATGACCAGACTTGCGGCAATCGTGCCGCGCACCGTCCGCAAACAGTGTAAGACGGTCGGCAAAAAAGACGTGTCATTCGCAGGTCTCACCGACGTGATCCCTTCCGACGACTACGCGCCGCCACGGCCTGAAAGCGACGATGCCTGGTGGCGAGGCCTGTCGCGCGGTGCCGTGTTCCGTCGCGGCCTCGCCGTATCGCTCGAAGTGCCGGGGCTGATCCTCGCCGCGTCGGCGGCCGGCTTTGGTGCTCTGGCGCGCGATGCCGGGTTCACGCTGCTTGATGCCGTGTTCATGATGGGAGTGTTCTTCGCTCTCCCCGCGCAGGTCGTGATGGTCGATCAGCTCGCCCGCGGAGCCTCCCTGATGGGCGGGGCGCTGGTCGTCATGCTGACCGGGCTGCGGCTGGTGCCGATGTGTGTGGTGCTGACGCCCTATCTCAAAGGCTCGCGCACGACGCGCCTCGGGCTCATGCTCGCCGGCCATTTCATCGCCGTGACGGCATGGATGGAAGGCTATCGCCGGTTGCCGAAGCTGCCAGCCGAACACCGTTTCGATCACTTCGTCGGTATCGGCTGCGGCCTTCTGGTCACCAGCATGATCGGTGCCGGATTGGGCCATGCTGCCGCCGGATCGGTGCCGGCGATCGTCGCCGCCGTGCTCCTGTTTCTGACGCCGGTCTACTTTCTGCTCGCGCTGTTCTCGGCAGCGGATGC
>JBKBNR010000244.1:0-4345 GCA_046295315.1 Hyphomicrobiaceae bacterium | reverse complement strand
CGGGCAGCGGCTCGTCCATCCGACGCCGCGGCACCAAGGTCGGACACAACTATCAATTGCTCGGCCAATCGGTCGGCGGCGAGATCGCGGTCGAACCCTATCTCATCACACTCAGTGACGACGCCGAAACCTACACCGAGTTTCGCCACGAAGGCATCGAGCTCATCTATATGCTGACGGGCGAGGTCTCCTATGTGCATGGCGACCAGAGCTACCATCTGATGCCGGGCGACAGCCTGCTGTTCGATTCCGCCGAGTTGCATGGGCCTGGTGCGCTGATCAAGCGGCCGATCAGCTATCTCTCGATCATCGTCTATCGGCGCTGATTGCCACCCTCACTGCGCCGCGAATTCGGCCGCCGCATCGTGCAGCCACTCGGCAAAACTCTCCGCATAGCTGCGCGGCACGGCGATCTCGTAACTCGGTGTATCGTTCAACTGCCAAATCGTAGCCGCGATATGTGCCGCATGCGTCACCGCCGCATCTCCGGGCTTGAAGCTCCGCGGATGCAAGTCGATGGCGAACCCCTTGGCGAGGCAATCGCGCGCGGCGGAACCCGAAACGGCAAATATCTGCCGCGCGTCCGATTGATCCGTGACGGCCGCCACCCCCTGCACGACAGTCGAAATCTCGGCATAGAGGTCACGCTCTGTCGTGCATTCCGCCATCGCTAACCACGCACCCGGCCCCACCCAGACGAAGGACAGGTCTCTGCCAGCCGCCATCGACGGCCGCTGCGGCAGTTCGACTGCGAATGCCGCAAACATGGCGGCGCGCACAGCATCGGCCCTGTCGCGAAATGCAGCGATATGGACGATCCAGCGATGCGCGCTCGCCGCGATGCGGATCGTCGATGCGCGGATCTGCAAGGGCCGCTTCAGCGCACTCCGCGGCGCCCATCCGATATCAGCCACGCAGCCGCTCTCCTTCGCTGTCGATGAATATGGGTGACACGACCTCGACCTCGATCGATCGATCGTGCAACGGATCAGCGGCGATGACGATTTCGCCGAGTCGCTCGGGTCCGCGTGCCAGAAGCCCGAGACCGATCCAGTGGCCGAGTGACGGCGAGTAGGCAACCGACGTCATGTGGCCTTCGTCGTTCTCGGCGCGCATGGCACGACCGCGTGCGATGAAGTGCGCACCGGCGCGCAGACGGCGCGAACGATCAATCGGCCGCAGTCCGACGAGCGAAGGACGATCCGGCGCGACGAGCCCTTCCCGCTCGGCAAGCACGCGACCGATGTAGTCCTTTTTGCGCGACCGCATACCATCGAGTCCGAGATCGCCCATCGTCGTCGTGCCGTTGAGTTCCGGCCCGCTGACGTGACCCTTCTCGATGCGCAGAACGCCAAGTGCCTCGGTACCGTAGGGCACGATTCCAAAGTCGGCACCTGCCGCCATGATGGCCCGCATCATCGCGTCCCCGAAGCGTGCAGGCACCGCGATCTCGTAGGCCAACTCGCCCGAGTATGAGACGCGGAACAACCGCCCCGCTGTGCGTCCTGCAACAAGCACTGGCCCCGCGTGCAGATATGGCACAGCCGCATCCGAGACATCGCACGACCCATCGACGATTCCCCGCAGCACATCACGCGAACGGGGACCGGCGATGGCGTACTGCGCCCACTGCTCCGTCGCCGAGACGATCTGCACATCGAGTGTCGGCCAGTGCCATTGCAGACAAAGTTGCAAGTGCTGGTAGACTTTCACTGCATTGGCCGTCGTCGTGGTGATGAGGAACTGCTGGTCGCCGAGCCGCGCCACGGTGCCATCGTCGAGCACGATCCCATCCTCGCGCAGCATCACGCCATACCGCACGCGGCCGACCTTCAGCGACCGCATGCCGTTCGCGTAGATGCGCTCGATGAACTCCAAGGCATCGGGGCCTTGCACGTCGATCTTGCCGAGGCTGGAGACATCGCAGACGCCGACAGCATTGCGCACTGCTGCGGCTTCGCGCGTGGTCGTCTCCAGCCAATCACGCTCGCCGGGCCGCGGGAAATAGCTGGGCCGCATCCATAAACCGGCTTCGGTAAAAACGGCTCCCTGCTCCGTAGCCCACGCGTGAGACGCCAACAGCCGACGGGGCTTGAACGATGGCCCGCGATGATGGCCGGCGAATGCCGCGAGTGAAACGGGCGTATAAGGAGGCCGAGCCGACGTCGAGCCGGTCGCCGCAATGCTACGACCAGTCAGATGGGCGACGATGGCGCTGCCGTTGACGCTGGACGTCCGCCCCTGATCGGTCGCCATGCCGAGTGTCGTGTAGCGCTTGACATGCTCGATGGCGCCATAGCCTTCCTGTACCGCCAATGCGAGGTCCGTCGCAGCGACATCGTTCTGTAGATCGACGAAGCTCTTGGCGCGCGCATGTCCGACATGCCAGAACGCGGACACGCCGACGGCGTCGCCGGCCACCTCAGGAACATCGCGCGGAACCGCTGTAAAGCCTGTCGCTTCTGCTGCTGCGCTGCCGGCGGCCGCGCCCGTTGCCAAGCACCGCGACAGCGCGAAGGCGCCTGCCGCCGAACCTGCGATGGCCATGTCCCGCGGCGGTGATGACATCACGAAAGCGCTGAGATCATCGTTCCACGTCGCGCGATCGCCTCGATGCGTCGCCAGTTGGATGTTGGGATTGAAACCGCCTGAAACCGCTACGAGATCGCATGAAACGTTGAAAGCTGCGCCATCGTGGGGCTGGATGCGAGCACCCGTCACGCCCAAGCGGCCGGCCACGGCGTTGACGACGCCGTTGACCAGACGCACGCCGTGCGCCGCTGCCACATCGCGCGTTGCTTTCGTCGACGCCTTGCGCGCATCGATGAGTGCCGCGATCCCGACACCGGCCGCTGCGAGATCGCGCACCAGTATTGCACCGTCATCCGTTGCCGTGAAAACGACCACGCGACGACCGGGCGCAACCGCAAAGCGATTGAAATACGTGCGCACGGCACCTGCCAACATGACACCCGGCCGGTCGTTGTTGCCGAACACGATGCCGCGCTCGGTCGCGCCCGTCGCGAGCACCGCGCGCTTGGCCACGATGCGCCACAGGCGTTGTCGCGGCAGATGCGCGGGTGCCTCCGCGAGATGGTCCGCGACGCGCTCCACCGCCGCGTAGGTGCCGCCGTCGTAGGCTCCGAACACCGTCGTGCGCGGCAGAACGCGCACCGCTGGCATGGACGCCAGCTCCGCGGCGACATCTGCGATCCATTGGCTCGCGGCCTCACCGCCCACGACACGCTGCTCCGAGAGCAGCCGCCCGCCGAGTTCGAAGCTCTCGTCCGCGATCATCACGCGCGCCCCGGAGCGCGCCGCACTGAGCGCCGCCATCAGACCAGCGGGCCCGCCGCCGACGACCAGGACATCGCAGTGCGCCGTCACCTTCTCGTAGCGATCGGGATCAGCGAACTCCGCAGCGCGACCGAGGCCCGCGGCGCGGCGGATCATCGGCTCGTACACCTTCTCCCAGAACGCGGCGGGCCACATGAACGTCTTGTAGTAGAAGCCCGCAACAAACATGGGGGCCAGCAGATTGTTGACCGACATCAGGTCGAATGCGAGTGACGGCCAGCGGTTCTGGCTCGCTGCCACAAGACCGTCGTAGAGCTCTGTCGTCGTCGCCCGCGTGTTGGGCTCGCGTCGCGCCCCCGTGCCGATTTCGACGATGGCGTTCGGTTCCTCCGACCCGGCGGTGAAGATGCCGCGCGGCCGATGGTACTTGAACGAGCGGCCGACGAGGCGCACACCATTCGCCAGCAGCGCCGAGGCCAGCGTATCGCCTGCGAACCCATCGTATCGCCGGCCATCGAACGTGAAGCCCAGCGGCATGTCACGGTTCAATCGGCCGCCGCTCGCCAACCTGAACCTTTGCGCGCCTGCCGTCGTCATGCCGCCGCGCCCTTATCTCGCTCCAGCGCCACAACGCTGGCGAGACGCACCGCGCTGATGTCGTGCGTGCGCGTATCTCGGGTGACGACGAGCCAGGCGTGACAACCCGCCGCGTGAAACCAGAGCTCGTCTTGCGGTCCTGCGACGTTGTCTCGAAGATAGGCGAATGCGTAGAAGGCCGACGCCGCATCGCTCGCTGCCGCGTCGGGGCGGCGCGGCTTGGCGTCACCGCTGTAGAGGAACTCGTCGAGTGCGCGCTCACCGCAGTGCGGACATGAGATTCGCATATGTCGCTGCCCTTAGTGCAGATTGGGCTGGTTGCCCATGCCCTTCTCGTCGATCATGCGGCCGCTGGCGAAACGGTCGAGGCGATAGGCGCGCGCCACCTCGTGCGGCGCGTCGCGCGCGACGAGATGCGCGAGACACACGCCTGCTGCCGGAGTTGCCTTGA
>JBKBNR010000243.1:0-4391 GCA_046295315.1 Hyphomicrobiaceae bacterium | reverse complement strand
CATCGCCGCAAACACCACAGGCCAGCCGAACGCCGCTGCGGCGACCGGCGTCACCTGCACCGTTGCAGTCGTCAGCGCATAGCCGAGCGCGGTCTGGAATGTCATGAGGCTGCCAGCCTTATCCGCGGGGGCCGCGTCCGCGACGAGCGCCGAGAACTGCGCCGAATCGGCGACGATGCCGATGCCCCAGACGACGACGATCGCGAACATCAGCCAGACCGGGCCTCCGAACGCCAACGCTGCAGCGATCGCCGACGTGCCACTCAACGCCATGGCGAGTGCGGCAACCTGCGCCTTGCCGATCCGGTCGGCGGCGTATCCGGCGATCACGCAGGCGACGCCACCGGCCGCAATTGCGACGAATGCCGTCAACTTGGCGAGTTGCAGCGCATCGGCGGGCGCCATACGTGTGGCATAAGAGGCGGTGGTCGCCGCCGCGATCCATGCCCACATCGCGAACAGCTCCCACATGTGCCCGAGATAGCCCGCGTAAGCCAGGCGCACGCGCCGGTTGCTCCAGGCCAAACGCACGGCATGCGGGTCGAAGGCGGGCGCGGTGCGGTGATAGGGCCCGAGGCCGACGGCGAGCGCCACGAACCCTGCGGCGATGGCGGCGAGCGACGCGCCGAGCACCGTCAACCGCCAGTCGGCACCGCCGAGGAACGACAGAAGATGCGGCGACGCGGTGCCGATGGTCAGCGCGCCGACCAGCGCGCCGGTGAGGAAGCCGCGATCCTTTTCGCCCCATCCGACGGCGATCTTCATGCCGACCGGATAGACGCCCGCCAGCAGCGCGCCGGTGGCGGCCCGCGCCGCGATAGCGACATTGCCTCCCGGCTCCACGACGAGCAGCAGCGCATTGACGAGACCGGCGCCGATCGCCGAGAGCGCCAATACGCGGCGCGGATCGAAGCGATCCGGCAGACCGAGGATCGACGAGATCAGGGCTCCGACGACGAAGCCTGCCTGCACGCCGCTCGACATTGCCGCCTGGCGGGCGTGGGACAGCGTTACCTCCTTGGCCATCTCGGGCAGCACGGCCGCCGACACGAACCACAGGCTCAACGCGGCCAACTCGACGACGAGCAGCAGCGCTATGGATCGGACTTTTCCTGCGATCAAGGCGGGGCCCTTCATCTTCAGCGAACAAGGACCCGCTGATACGGCGAGGGACGCCACGCAAGTCAGCACCTGGAATGCTACGAAACCGACAGCATTTCAACGTCGCCTCTCCCGATCCGCGATGTCGCCACGCCCCTGTCCCACGACCGCTCATCGCGCAGTGCCCGTAGCGCGGCACCGCGGCGAGCGCTGATCGGGATGCCCCACCATGCGCTTGCTCGATGTGATCGTGTGATGACCGAGACGTCCGCTGCATACTTTTCAGCTCGGTAGGGAGGCGGTCTCCCGGTCTCAATCACACGAGTTTATCGATACTTCTCGTGTCGTTCAGATCGCGAAATTCGTTCGGAGCGTGCAGCGGAATGAGACGAGCTTCGCGATCACGACACTAGGCCCATGCTGCGCAGCGGGGCGAGGCTCGACACGCGACCGATTTGCCGTTCGTCCCTGAGCGCCGACGGCGAATGAACGGGGCCGGCGCCCGTCGGATGCTCAGCGGAGCACGGCTCCCTCAATCACGACAGGCGGGAAAAACGCGTTCCGGCCGAGACCACAACGGGAGGCGGTCGACAGAGCCGACAGGCGCCGCTCGTAGCGCGATGACCAGGCGGGCCGCAGGTCGCTCAGAATTGTGGCGAGGCCGACAGGTTGACGAGCGGCGCATCGAACGTTCCGCGCGGCCGGATGCAACGATGCGTGCCACCGCGGATCAGCACCTCGGCCGGCATCGGATGCGAGAGGAACCCGACCGGGCTCGCCGACAAGCCATAGGCGCCCGATTGCAGTACGGCGACGATGTCGCCCTCCGCGACATCCGCAAGCTCGGTCTGCCGCCCGAGTGTGTCGAGCGGCGTGCACAGCGGTCCGACGAGGCTGGCGGCGGATCGTCCGCCATCGGCCAGCCGGGTCGCGGCGACGAGCGGATAGTCGCGCTTGATGACCTGCCCAAGGTTGCCGGACGCCGCGAGGTGATGGTGCATGCCGCCGTCGGTGACGATGAAGCGCTGGCCGCGCGACATCTTCACCGCGCGCACGCTCATCAGATAGACACCGGCCGGGCCGACGAGGTAGCGGCCGGGCTCGATCAGCACCTCGGCGGACCTGAGCAACGGATCGGCCTGGCGACGGCGCTGGAGGTCTTGCGCGCCAGCGGCGATGCGCGCCAGATCGAGTGACTTATCGCCATCGTGGTAAGGAATGCCGAGCCCGCCGCCGAGATCGATGCGTGCGATCCGCCCGCCGCTCAGCCGCGCCACATCGGCGGCCAGCCGCAGGCCGTACTCCCATTGACGCAGGAGCACATCCGCATCGAGGATCTGCGTGCCGGCGAAGAGGTGCACACCCGACAGCCGCAGGCCCGGCTCGGCCGCCACGGCGGCGACGACAGTTTCGAGAACCTCCTCATCGAACCCGAACGCCGCCGGCTTGCCGCCCATACGCATCGCGCCACCTTGCGCGCCGGCACCCGGATTGATGCGAATGGCGACATTGGCAACGCGCCCATGGCGTCGGGCGATGGCGGCGACGTGTGCGATCTCCTCGAAGCTCTCGAGATGGATTTCGCCGATGCCGTCCGCGATGGCGAGTTCGAGTTCCTGCTCACCCTTGCCAGGCCCCGCGAAAAGAATGCTGTCGGCGTTCGCTCCCGCGGC
Organism: Hyphomicrobiaceae bacterium; assembly: GCA_046295315.1. Lineage (GTDB taxonomy): Bacteria > Pseudomonadota > Alphaproteobacteria > Rhizobiales > Hyphomicrobiaceae > JAEUMD01. The sequence continues at coordinate 1,617 of JBKBNR010000243.1, read as the reverse complement.
ACGCGCCAGCTTGTATTCGGCGCCCGATGCCACCTCCAAACCGCCGCCCCGCGCGACGATGAGCGCCGCAATGGCCGGATTTGGGTTCGCCTTGATCGAATAGTAGACCTTCGCGAAACCGTTCAACGCCGCCTGCAGCGCATCGAAGCGGGCCTCGATCAGGTCGCCGTCGTAGACGTATAGCGGCGAGCCGTAGGTTGCGACCAGGTCGCCTGCAGCCATGCCGCCGATGTGCAGGCACCCACGGGCGACGCCGAAGTGCTCGCCAACCAGGCGGGCGGCAAGGGCACCCGAAGCCTCGCGCGCGTGGCGCTGCTCGCCACTCATGAGACGCGCTCGGCAACGAGGGCCTTGTAGTCGACCTTGCCGTTCGGCGTTTGCGGCAGTTCCGCCACGACATCGACGCGCGACGGCACCATGTAGGCCGGCAGCCTCTCGGAAGCTTGGCGCAGCACCTTCTGCATATCGACCTCGCCGTTGGCGGCAATGCCGACTGCGCACAAGCGCTGGCCGATCCAGTCGTCGGGAAGGCCGATCACCGCGACATGGCGGAACTCGCCCGTGCCCATCAACACATCCTCGACCTCGGTCGGACTGATCCGATACCCGGCGGATTTGATCATCGCGTCCTGGCGGCCGACGAAATAGAGGAAGCCTTCGTCGTCCTCGACCACCAGATCACCCGACCAGCAGACCATGCCGCCGCCCTTGTCAGGCGGCGAGACGGGATTGGGCCGGATGACGCGCGCGGTCTCCTCGGGCCGGTTCCAATAACCGAGCGAAACTGTCGGACCTCGATGCACCAGTATGCCGGGTTCGCCGGGTTTCGCGCGACGGCCGTCCGCGGTGACGGGAAATACCTCGCACTCGGGTATCGCCTTGCCGATGGATGTCGGGCGGCGTTTGATCTCGGACGGTGGCAGATACGTCGAGCGGAAGGCTTCGGTAAGGCCGTACATGAGGAAGATCTGAGTCTCGGGCAGCAGGTCACCAAGTCGGCGCACAGTGGCTTCCGGAACGGCGCCACCGGAATTGGTGATGTAGCGCAAATGCGGCAGCGGCGTGCGTTGTAACGCCGGCGCGGCCTTCGTCAGAATGGCCCACACGGTCGGCACGCCAGCGAACCCTGTGATGCGATGGCGGGCCAGTGCCGAGACGATCTGATCGCCGAGCTGAAACGACGCCAGAACGAGAACCGCACCTTGCTCGACGGCGGTGAGCAATTGGTTGAGGCCGTAATCGAAGCTGAACGGCAGAAGTGACAGGATGCGATCGTCGCGACCGATGCCGAGATACGTCCGCACGATGCGTGTGCCAGCAATCAGATTGGCGTGGCTTAGCATCACGCCCTTCGGCTTGCCGGTGGAGCCCGACGTGTAGAGGATCGCGGCCAGATCTTCCGCAATAGCCGGCGGATCGCCAGCGCGGGGCAGCGGCGGCAACGCCTCTTCTACAGCGAGTATGTCGAGTGCGGCTGGCGGCGCTGCGCCGTCGGTCATGCGCTGGCGCAGCAGCGCGTTGGTGACAACCACGCGCGCGCCACTGTCGGCGATGATGTGCATGATCTGCTGCGGCTTCAGCACCGGATTGATTGGCACGAACACGCCGCCCGTGCGA
>JBKBNR010000242.1:0-4422 GCA_046295315.1 Hyphomicrobiaceae bacterium | reverse complement strand
CCTCGGCGGCGGCGCGAGCCTTCTCGGCTTCGGCGCTTTCGGCCGCTTGTGCACGTCGCTCGGCCTCGGCGCGCTCGTTGGCGAGCTTCTCCTCGGCTTTCCGCTTGGCTTCGTTTTCCGACCAGATCATGGCGTCGGAACGGACCTCGACGGCATCGCGCGATTTGTAGGGGGCAGCGACCGATCGGGCGAGATTGTCGCGGATCGCCGTCTGCACGGCGGCGTCTTTGGCCTCGCCGCCGATGGTCAATTCCTGGCGGGAGATCACGGCCTCGCCCTTGCGCAACGATGCCAGCAACTTGAGGCCCAGCAGACTGATGCTCTGCCATTTCGTCGCGTTGCCGGAAGCAACTTTCATGCGGTCGACGATGTTGGCTTTCGGGAACAGCTTGGCCGCCGACTGCAGCAGCGCGTCTCGCGTTTCCTCGCTCGGCACCTCGCCTTCGAGGACCACCGTACCGACACCGTCGTGCGAGGCGCGCCACGTCAACTCGGGTTCGGGCGGCGCGTCGTAACGAATGCTGGCGGTCGTTTCGCAAGCACGATTGGCTGCGGCTCGCAGATCGGCGGGCAACTTGGCGGACACAGCTTCGTCGGACGTGACGCCGGTCAGGTCGAGCGCCGCGTCGCTCATCGTGGCGACGCCGCTGCCGAGTTTCGCGAGGTGCGCCAGGCCGGCGTCGAAGCACTGCCACCAGTTCGCCGGCTCGCCCGATGCCAGTTGCATGCGGTCAGTCACCGGCCGTCCGGGGAAGCGCTTGCGCACGGTCGCGAGCAGTTCGGCGCGGGCTTCGTCACTCGGAACGCTTCCCGTCAGCACGACTTCGCGCGCGCCTGCGTCGGCCCTTATGACGAAGGGCGCGGCGACGGGCGGCTTCGGCTTGGGGAATGTTACCGTATCGGAGGCGTCGAACCCTTTTGCGGCGGCGCGGAAGCCGGTGACGACCGCGGTCGCCGTCGCCTGATCCGGCGCTTCACCGACCAGCGAGACGCGCTTGTCGGTCAGCTTCACTTCGCCGTTGGACAGTGGCACGAGTTGCTCGATCGCCACCCGCGCCAGCATCGTGAAGCCTTGTGGCGCGCCCTGCGCGGTCTCCAGCCTGTCGACGATGGCGAGGCGCGGGAACGAGGTTTTGGCGAAGGAGAAGATCTGCTCGCGCACGCCTTCATCGGGCACATGGCCGCTGAGCACGATTTGGTTGGCGGTCCGCTTCACCGACCAGTTGTAAGGCGACGCGACGGGCGGCTGGACGTTGTCGGCGGCCAGTGTCACGCCAGTCGGCAGGCTGTTGCGAAGCGCGCCTTTGACCGTTTTGTATTCTGCGAAGCCAGCCGCCTCGCCCTCGACAGAGAGGGCGTTGTCGCGAAGGTTCACGGCGCCGTTTTTGAGCAGGACGAGCTGGCGCATGGCAAAGCTGATGCCACCGAGCCAGGAGTCGGAGTCGGGGGCACCGCGGGCCAATTCCAGCTTGTCGTCGATTTCGGATTTCGGGAACGTGGCTTTGGTCATGCCGACGATGGAACTGCGCATGTCGTCGCTCGGAACGTAGCCCGAAAGACGGATGCGATTGCCACGAAGCGAAGCCCCCCATTGGTAGGGTTTGACTTCCGGCAGCAGGTGGGTGCGCGCATCGGCGATGCGTACCCCCCACACGTCGCGTACCACCCGGCGCGCACGCTCCGCGGCATCGTCGGCCGTCGCCTGGCCGGTGATGAGGGCGTCGCGGCCGTCGAAGGCCGTGGTCGCCCAGCGGAGGTTGGCGGTGGAGAGCGCCGTCTCGGAACGCTGGCGCAGATCGGTCTCGATCCGGTCGTGCTCCCACTGGGTCGTCAGAAAGGCAAGAATGCCGACCGGGATGATCCCCCACAGCCATCGCCACGGATTGCATCTCATGCCGGTCTCGCTCCCCAAGCCACACATCGTCCGCCGCGTTGCCACGCAACCAACAGCGAAGCCGCCATGGCCGCGTGGCGCTTCGGCCACGTCGCATCGCGGTCGCCATGAATTTCGATCAGTTGACCCATCAACCCGGCGCGCGCATTATAACCATCGCGGCGGACGTGTCCAACGCGGCGTGGGAATTGCGACTGAAGTTAAACCTATGAAACTGTGATGCAAATTTGCAGTGATTCGCTCGCCTTTCCTGTTTTGGTGTGGCATTTTTGCAGGTTGTGTCTGGTTTTTTCCACGCTGGGTTTCGCGCCGCAACGGGAACCGGCGGACGCGCGTAATCGCCAGGACGCGCCCGCCGCGGCCTGCCTTCGATTGGCCATCTCGAATCGCTTATCCTGCCACAAACCGCGGGCCAGCCTCGCCGCCGCCCGTCGATTGAACCTCGCAGCAGGCGGAGATCACGGAAATGTCAGAACGGACTATGCTCGCCATCGGCCGCAGCTCGTTTTCGGTATCGCGGCTCACCAAGCGCGCGCTGCAGACGGTCGCCGCCACCGCGCTCACCGCCGCCGCGTCGTTCCTCATTCTGATGCTCAACAACGTGCTGACGGCGAAAGCCGGATGGCAGCAGGGCTTCGACGTCTGGCTCGCCTTCATTCGCCGTTCTGACATTCTCGGAACCATGGCGTTGACCGCCATCATCACGATCCTGTTCATCTACTGGCAGCGCGAGAGCGAGCGGCGCTGAGCCGCAACTCGGTCGCAGGCTGCACTTCAGGCCGCTTCATGTCGTGACGGGACGCGACACGTTACCGTTGCCGAACGCCATCCCTTGGCATCGACGGCGCCATTCGCGTAACTTCAGCATGGCTGCGGCCCCATCCCAGCAGGCCTCGGCCGCCTGTTTTTTGCGTTCTGGTTCTGCGCTGAACGGAGTGTTGCCGTGTCTGAGCCGCCCTCACACGACTCTCCGACCTACATCATCATGCCACCAAAGATGCCCGCGACGAGCGATGCCGAGCGGGCCGCTGCGGATGTCGCGGTCGCACCTGAGGCAGTCGCGCCTGAGACAGCCGCACCTGTCGCCGACACACATGTCGCCGACACACATGCCGCGGACCCACATGCCGCCGACACACCCGCTGCCGCCGCGTCGCCGGCGCCCGCCCCGATCGGTGGCTCCCGCGCCGCAGCGTCCGCGCTGCCGGAGATGCCGTCAGCCCCGGCATCGCCCGCCGAGGCCGTCGGCGCGGCGTCGCCGGAGCAGCGCTCGCCCGCGGCGGTCCGCGCCAAGTCGCGCCGACGTTCGGTGCTCGACGGTGACGTTAGCGGACCAGAACCACCCGCCCGCGCGTCCCACGACAAGCGGCCGGAGGCGTCGCCGGACTATGGCGCGGCGCGGCCGCGCGGGGCCGGGCGGGTGCTCGGCGCCGACCTCCAGCAGGCGCAGGCGCCGCTCGCCCGCGTCAGTCCGCTCATCCTCGCCGTGCTGCTGATCGTGCCCCTGCTGCTGCTCGTCATCGGCGCATATGTCCTCTCCAGCAGCCTCGACCGATGGATCGCGTCACAGACCCGTATGGTGTCCGCGCCCGCAGGAGACGACGCGCGCCCGCCGACGGAGCGGCTCGGCCCGCAGTTCGGCGAAAGGCGTGCGCCAACGCCTGCCTTGCCCGAAGAACCCTCGAGGCCCGGCGGACGCTCGCCGGTGTCGGAAGCGCTCAACGGCTCGCAGGATCGTGCACGGCCGCCGGCTGCCGTGCCGCAGACCGCCGAGGACGTCAAACGCGCGGTCGAGCGCAGCGGTAAGCCCAACGCCGCTGCCGCCGCGCGGGCCATCGATCTCGGGCGGCAGGCGCAGATCGCGCGCGACTATGCGACGGCCGCCCGTCATTACAGCGATGCGATTGCGGCAGGGGCCGACGAGGCGGGCATCTATCTGCTGCGCGGCGACGTCCATGACGAGCTCGGCCGCTATGACGAGGCGTTGTCGGACTATTCGGCGGCGATTTCGCGCAGCGGCGATTTCGCCATGGCGTACAACTATCGTGCCATCACGCTGCGCCGGATGAAGCGCTTCGAGGCGGCTCTGTCCGATTGCAACAAGGCCGTGGCGCTGGATGGGCGCAACGCCCCGTTCCTGATGAATCGCGGCCTCATCCTGACCGATCTCGGCAAGTATGCGGAGGCCATCGCCGACTTCGACGCGGCGCTGACGATCCGCACCGACTACACCGACGCGCTCATCAATCGCGCCGTCGCCCACATGCGCTCCAACAACATGACCGCGGCGCGGCGCGACTACGACAAGGCGCTTTTGCGGGCACCCGACAACCGTTTGGCGCGGCTCGGTTCGGCGGCGCTGCACAATGCCACCGGCGACTATGCCAAGGCGAGGGCCGAGGCCGATCTCGTGCTGCAGAGGAACCCGCGCGACGCCGACGGCTTGATCGAACGCGCGGTGGCGAGCTTCCGCACGGGCGACGTCGATGCGTCGCTGGCCGATCTCGACACCGCCGTCGACAGCGATC
>JBKBNR010000241.1:0-4426 GCA_046295315.1 Hyphomicrobiaceae bacterium | reverse complement strand
CTTCAAGACTTGGCAGCGAAGGGATGGCTGGCCGAGTTGCGCTGGGCGGTGGCTTCGGCAGCCGTCGGCTTGCCGGCGACGGCGCGGGCGAGAGCCTCCTTGGTGGCGCGGTAGTTGAAATCCTGGATCTTGGCGTCGTCAGCGGCTTCCCAGTGGATGAACACGCCGACACAGACAAACAGGTCGTCGGCCTCGTCGGCCGGGATCACGCCTTCGGCGACCGAGTCCTGGATTGCCTTGGCGACGCCGTACTGGGCGGGACCGAACATCTGAACGGCCTGGCGGGCGTCCTTGATGGTGACCTTGTTGAACATCACGGTATTGGGCTTGCACGGCAGGTTCGGCGCGATGACCGCGAGCAGCGCGGTGAAGCCGTCCTTGTTGTTCGTCAAGCTGTTGCAGAAAGCCGCCTCGGCCGCAGAGCCGCGCGGTCCGACGATGAGATCGATGTGGGCGACCTCGTTGCCATCACCAACGAGCGATTCACCGACCATCACCTTGTTGATCTTTGCCATGTCCTGGGTTCCTCCGTAATTGCCAAAGCTCTTGGGCCGACCATACCCGTTGCGGGTTGTCACCGAGCCGACCCATTGGTCGCGAGCTATCCCAGTTGTCTGCGAACGGTGACGCAGTTCTTCACCGATCCGGTTCGCCAGATAGCGGCGCGGGTCACGCGCCGCGGCTAAATAACGCTAGGATAGTACTTTAGACAAGCCTCAAAAACCGAGGCGCCGATCCAGCTCGGACGCCAACAGCGTCGCGACGGTGAAGTCCGCCGTCGTGCCCGGATTGAAGCCGTTGGCCTTCAGGAGGGCATCGAGACCGAGAAGCCCAGAATAGGCTGTCTGATCGACACGCGGATGCCAAAGCGGACGGGCGGCGCAAGCGAGCGTCTGCACGTGCGCCGCCGTCTCCATACCGAGCTTGCGGCGGATGTGACTGTCGGGAAATCGCGCCAGCATCGACATGTAGAGCGTTGCGGTCACGTCGTCGCCGCTCGCGCCGGGGGCTGCGCCCGCCGCGGCTTCGAGCCGTTGCAGCAGTGGCAGATGGTCGGTGAAAATGTCGCCGAAGTCGTTGGCGTAGGCGGCCGCGATGCGGTCGCGCGGTGCGGCGATACGCATGGCGTCGATCAGGCCGATCGCCGGCGGTGCGGCGACATCCGCTTCCTCGCTGCGGCCGAGACCGCCTGGATTGGCGCGCCGGATGGCACTGTAGACGTGGCGGGCGTCGGATGCTGTCAATCCGGCGAGAACCTGTCGCGTCCGATCACGCAGCGAGACGCCGCCGGCGTCGAGCAAGGCGGCGGCGGCGAGCGGCGCCGACAGCTGGATGATGCCGAGATTGGTGTTGCATCCGGCAGCCGCCATGCTGGCATCGACGGCCGCCTCGACACGCGCTCCGAATGAAAGCGACGGCTCGGCAATGCACTTCGACGCGGCGGCGGCAGCGGCGCGGAACTGCGCGACCTCCATGTGATGGCCGCCAGCATGAACGTGAACGTTACCCGGTTTCAGGGCGGTCAGCTCCGCGAGGCAAGCGGCGTGGAACGCTTGTGCGATGGCCGCGGACGGCAATCCTCCGGCCGCTGCGGTCATGGCGCGGACGTGAGCGCCCGGCGGGCACTCGCACGCTGCACCGCCGCCAGGAAATCCGCCGCCAGCGCCTCCGCGATACGCATCTCGGTGACGCTCTGCAGACCTTTCCACGCCGGGTTGGAATTGATCTCCAGCACCATAAGTTCGCCCGACTGGTCGCGGATCAGGTCGACCCCGGCATAGCGCGCGCCGACCGCCTCGGTTGCCTTGAGTGCAAGCGCGACGAGGTGCGGGTAATCGGCGTCAGCCAGCGACACCGCGATGGCGCCCGCGCCCTGATGGATGTTGGTGATCCATGTCTGGCCGACGCGAACCATGGCCGAAAGCACGCGGCCGTCCGATACCAGAACGCGCCAATCCTGGAACTCGGTATCGTCTGCGCCGCGCAGATAGCGCTGCGTATAATAGACGTTGCCGACCTCGTCGGGGCCGGGCAACTCGGCCTCGGAACCGGCGCGGCGGACACCGTTGCCCTGGCTGCCGAACAGCGGCTTGACCACGATGGGAGCGGCCATGTCGCCGAGGAAGCGGCGGGCCGACGCGAGATCCTCCGCAGCGCGTGTCGTCGGCACGGGCAGTCCGGCGCGCTGAAACAGAAACGTCGCCGTCGATTTGTCGACGCAGCGCTCGATCGCGCGGGCATTGTTCCACACCGTGACGCCGCTCGCCTCGAGCGCGTGCAGAATGCCGAGACGCAACGTGATCTGCTCGAGGGTTCCGGTCGACACCGAGCGCACGAAGGCGCCGTCGGGCAGCGCACCTGCAAACCCCGGTATGTCGAGGCCGCTGGAAGTGCGCGTATCGAAGGCGCAATCCTTGAGCGTCGTCACGACGACTGTTGCACCGCGCGCGGCGAGTGCGGCGACGAGTTGGCGCGCGTGCCAGTCGCCGCCGCCCTCCTCGACGAACATGACGAGCCGCAGCGCGGCGGCAGCATCGCGCCCGATGCCCGGCGACGGGCCGGCAAGATCGTTATCGGAAGCTCGCATCGACGATTTCCGGCGCCAGGCTGCCGGCATGGAAGGAACGGCCCGTATCGAGATTGGAAACGGTGACGAGCGCCGGGCTGAACAGAGAAGGATCGATCTTGTAGAAGTCGCCGTTGACCGCGGCAAAGATGTCCGCGAACGGCTGGCCATACGCGGCCGACGTGCGGCTCGGCAGCTTGACGGCGAGGGCTTCGGCGGCATCGTCGCTGCCGCGCACAAAAAGTTGGATGCGCCCGCCGTAGATGATCGCGTCGTTGGTGCGGCCCATCGCCTTGATGAAATCCGGCACGGGCGGCGCGATGGGAGCGACGCCGTAGCCGTCGACGATGTTTGCAAGCGGGAAATGCAACTCGTGCGCTTTGTGCAGCGAGACCTCGAGCACGCGCGCTGCGATCTGCACGGTGCCGGCCAGACTGCCGGTCGGCGCATAGAGGATCGAGAGATCGGACGGCTCGATGGCGCAGGCCTGAGCGACGCTGGTGGTGACGGCAGCGGGCGGCGCCTTGTCGCCCTCGATCACGAGCGCGGTGCGCGTTGCGCCGTCGACGTACTCCAAATCGGCAAATAGCTTCTCGACGCGCGACAGCGCCCGCGCCGGGCCGGAGCCGAGAGCGAAGAACCCGGTGTCCTGATCCGAGATGGTCCAGCCGGCATACTGGCTGGCGAGGCAGGCGATCACCGGGTTGGTCGAATGAACGATGACGCCGAGCGGCCAGCGGTCGAGACCCGACGACGAGGTGATCGACACCGTGCCGAGGCCACCCATGCAGATTTCGCCAAGACGGCGCCCGGCCTCGAGACCGCCCGCAGTTTCAGCGCCGCAGTCGATGCGCCGCTCGCCCGCGTCGCCCGTCGTCACCATGCAGCGCAATGCGTCGGCGTCCTCGACGAACTTGTCGACCAGCGCCATGGCGCGCTTGGATACGCTGACCATTTCGCTTCGGCCACCGTTCGGCCGGCTGGCGGCTATTGTCATCGTCCGTCTCCCTTGTCGCGTTCTTGTTGTCGCTTTTTCTGAAGCCGTGGGTGGTGAAGCTCATGGCAGGTAGAGCAGGCCTTCCAACTCGTGCGTGCGCTCTTCGAGGCTGCTCATGACGTCTGCAAGTGTCGCGCCGGCCGCGTGGACCGTCGCGACCGGCTGATAGCGCCGAATATGCGTTGCGTGAAGCGGCCTGTCGCTGGTCCATTGCGGCCAATCGAGGGCCGGAGCGATGACGTCTCCAGCGTCCGCATACACATAACGCATGGCGGCAGCACGACGAGGCCGCCAGTCACGGGCGAGCATCGCGGCAGGGTCATCGCCGGCGCACGCCGCGACGTGGGCTTTGAACAGCGTGCCCTCCGCGTCGTCGAGTACGTCAAGGGATGCGGAAGGCCGCGGATTGACGTCGACGAGATGCGGTTCGCCGTCGGCGACGACGAAATCGAACGAGACGAGGCCGACGAGGCCCAGCGCCGCGCCGACATCCAGGCCGATGTCGATGAGGCGCGCTTCGAGATCGGGGTCGATGTCGAGCGGGCCGGCGATGCCGCCGAAGCGGAACGGGCGGCGCGGCATCGGATTGCACCACTGCGTGGTGAATGCGAAAGCCGCGCGCCGTCCGCGCATGACGCCGAGCATCGAGATGAGTTCGCCGTCGATCCGGCGCTGATAATAACGCCCGCTCTGACCTTTGACCGCCGAGCGGCATATCGCGACGTGGCCGCCGCCGCTGCCACCGATGCGCTTTGACAGCCAGCCCCTGCCATCGGGCGGCGGGGCGATGCTGGTCTCAGGCGCCGCGATGCCGAGATCGCGCAGCAGCGCCGTGAGGCGCAGCGGGTCCTTGGCGTGCGCGA
>JBKBNR010000240.1:0-4455 GCA_046295315.1 Hyphomicrobiaceae bacterium | reverse complement strand
GCGACGGTTACTATTTCCCCGTGAGTTTCTCGACGTTGCCGAACCACTTCCAGCGCGATGCCGAAGTCTGCCAATCGAGATGCGCCGCGCCTGCGCAACTCTATTACTATCAGAACCCCGGCGGCGCGGTCGAGGACATGCAGGCTTTCGATACCAACGACAAGTATACCAAGCTCCGTACCGCATTCATGTACCGGCGGGAGTACGTGCAGGGCTGCTCGTGCAAGCAGGCCGAGTACCTGCCGCAGACCCCGCTGCCCAGTGGCGGCGTGCCGCGCCAGACCGGCTCCACCGACGTGCCACCGCCATCGAACACGACCACGCGCGCGCCACAGATCGGCGAGGCGCTCGATCCCTGGCGGCCGCGCTGACATGTCGAGGACGATTGCCGGTTGGTCACCAGCTCTAGGATGGCCGCAAACGGCGCATCGCCCGCTCGCGACCGATGAACGGCAGCAGCGTTTTCAGCTCGGGCCCACTTTCCGATCCCGTCAACGCAAGTCGCAACGGATGAAACAGCGCCTTGCCCTTGGCGCCCGTCGCCTGCTTGACCGCGCCCGTCCACGCGACCCATGTGGCGTCGTCCCAGGGCTCGGCAGGCAGCAGCGAGGCCGCTGACGAGAGAATCACGGGGTCCTCGATCACCGGCGCAATGTCACCTGTCGCCACGTCCCACCATTTCCGCGCGTCATCGAGCTTCATCACGTTACCGCGTATCGCCAGCCAGAACGGCTCGCCGCCGCCGACCCCCATCGCCGCAAGGCGCGAAGCGACGTCCGAGAAGCTGGTGCGATGCAGCAGTTTCGCGTTGAGGCTCTCAAGCTCGGCGCTATCGAACCGGCCCGGCGCCAGCGAGATTTTTTCAAATGCGAACGCTTCTGCCAGCGTCGCCAGGCTGGCGTGGGGTTCGATGGCGTCAGACGTGCCGACCAGGGCCGCGTGCGAGAGCACCGCCATCGGCTCGAAACCTGCTTCGCGAAGGCCCTCTATGGACAGCGCGCCGAGGCGCTTCGACAGCGCCTGGCCGTGCACGTCGACGAGCAGGGAATGATGCGCGAACACAGGCGGCTCGGCGCCCAGCGCCTCGAACAGCGCGATCTGCACGCCCGTGTTGGTGACATGATCGCCGCCGCGGATGACGTGCGTCACGCCCAAGGCCACGTCGTCGACGACGCTCGTGAACGTGTAGAGGTAGCTGCCGTCGGCGCGCTGCAGCACCGGATCGGACAGCGATCCGAGGTCGACGGTCTGATCGCCGCGAATGGCGTCGTTCCACGATACCAATGTCGGCAGCGGTGCCAGCGCGCTTTCGCCCTCGGTGTTCGGCAAGCGGAAGCGCCAGTGCGGGCGGCGGCCTTGCGCCTCGAGTTCGGCGCGCTGTTCAGCCGTCAGTGACAACGCCGCGCGGTCGTAGATCGGCGGCATGCCGCGCGCCATCTGGCGCTTGCGCCGGCGCTCCAACTCGTCCTCGCTCTCGAAGCAGGGATAGAGAAGACCTGCGGCCTTCAACCGTTCCGCCGCCGCGTCATAGTGCGCAATGCGATCCGACTGGCGCTCCTGCCACGAGATGTCGAAGCCGAGCCAGGCGAGATCGCGGCGGATACCCTCGGCGAACGCCGCCGTCGAGCGCTCCACGTCGGTGTCGTCGAGACGCAGCAGGAACCGACCGCCGGTTTTCAGCGCGAACAGATAGTTCAGCACCGCCGTGCGGATGTTGCCGATGTGCAGCCGCCCCGTCGGGCTCGGTGCGAAGCGCACGACCGTCGTCTTCTCGTTGCTCATGACCCTGCTCATCAGAATGCGTCGCCGCCGTCGGCGCGCGGCGCCACGAGCCCGCGGCCCTCGCCGCCAGTCTCGTCGTCGCTGGCAAGGGGCGCGGCGTGGATGTCCTCGCGGTAACGGTTGGTGATGGGATAGCGCCGGTCGCGGCCGAAGTTTCGCGACGAGATCTTGACGCCGGGTGCCGCCTGCCGCCGCTTGTACTCCGACATATACAGCAGCCGCTCGACCTTCTGCACCGTCGCCGTATCGTGGCCGCGCGCGATGATGTCGCGCAAGCTCATCTCATTCTCGACCAGGCACGTCAGGATGTCGTCGAGCACTTCGTAAGGCGGCAGGCTGTCCTGATCGGTCTGGTTCTCACGCAGTTCGGCCGACGGCGCGCGCGTGATGATGTTCTCCGGGATGACTTCGCCATCAGGCCCCTGGCCACCGTCAGGTACATGCGCGTTTCGCCAGCGCGACAGGCGGTAGACCTCGGTTTTGTAGAGATCCTTGATCGGGTTGTAGCCGCCATTCATGTCGCCGTAGAGCGTCGCATAGCCGACCGACATCTCGCTCTTGTTGCCCGTCGTCACAACCATCGAACCGAACTTGTTCGAGATCGCCATCAGTATGGTGCCGCGCGCGCGGCTTTGCAGGTTTTCTTCGGTGATGTCGGCGTCGCGCCCGGCGAACATGTCGCCGAGCCCCGCCAGGAAACCCTCGACGGGCGCCGCAATGGGAACGACGTCGTAGCGCACGCCGAGCGCCGCGGCGCACGCCGCCGCGTCGGTGCGGCTTTCGGCCGACGTGTAGCGATAGGGCAGCATGACGGCATGCACGCGCCGAGGCCCGAGCGCATCGACGGCGAGCGCCGCGACGAGCGCTGAATCGATACCGCCCGAAAGCCCCAATACGACGCCGGGAAAGCCGTTCTTCTCGACGTAGTCGCGCAACCCCAGCATACAGGCGTGATAAGCCGCCGCCGTGCCCTCGTGCAGGCCGACGCACTCACCCGCAGCACACCGCCAAACACCGCCGGCGTCGCGCGACCAGTCGGTGATGGCGATCGATTCACGCCACTGCGGCATCTGCAGCGCGAGCGACCGATCGGCATTGAGCACGAACGACCCGCCATCGAAGACCAGTTCGTCTTGCCCGCCCACCTGATTGACATAGGCGAGCGGCAGCCCCGTCTCGGTAACGCGCGCCACGGCGACGTTCAACCGCACGTCGGGCTTCTTCCAGTCGAACGGCGAGCCGTTGGCAACGAGCAACATCTCGGCGCCGCACTCCGCCAGGCATTCTGTGACTTCGTCCTTCCAGATGTCCTCGCAGATCGGCACGCCGAGCCGCACGCCGCGAAACATCACCGGTCCCGGCAGCGGTCCAGCATCGAACACCCGCTTCTCGTCGAACACGCCGTAGTTCGGCAGATCGACCTTGTAGCGCACCGCCGTCACCCGGCCATCTTCGAGCAGCGCCACCGCATTGTGGAGCTTGCCGGCGTCCGCCCAGATGGTGCCGAGCAGGACGGCGGGGCCATCGCCGCCGAGTTCCCGCGCCAGCGCCATGACGCGCGCTTTCGCTTGGCGCTGGAACGCCGGTTTCAACACCAGGTCTTCCGGCGGATAGCCGGTGATGAAAAGCTCCGGCATGACCAGCAGGTCGGCGCCGGCGCGGCGCGCCTCGGCGTGCGCGGCAACGACTTTTGCGGCGTTGGCGTCGAGCGCCCCGACCACAGGGTTCATCTGCGCCAGCGCGATTTTGAGGTGGTTCGTCTTTGCGTCTGTGCTCATGGGCGCGGACAATAGGGCGCGCCGCTCGGTGATGAAAGGGGGCGCCGCATCCGCACGCCGAAATCGCTGCACTCCACCCTCACCCCGCCCTCAACCTTTGCGCTTTTTCGGCTTCCAGGTCAGCAACTCGCGAACTTCGGCATCCGACGAGACGGGGTACACGAGGCCTCGTTTGATGACGTAGACCCATTCGAGTTTCGGCGAGGCGGCGAGGTCCTCCGGTGTCACGGCTTCCAGCAGATCCGCGAACCCGGTCGAGAATTCCCACATGATGTCGTGCTGCTCGGCCGCCGTGAACTCGGACCAATCCTTGGGCAGGAACTGCGCGAGATCGTCGCGGAACACGACGTCGGAGAGGAACTCCGCCGGCAGGCGCTTCTGGTCGGCCATGTCGAGCAGCGTATGCACGAAGCCGAGCTGCACCAGGCCCGAACAGATGAACTTGCTCGGCGGCTCGATGTGGCGCGCGTGGGCGCTGGCGATGGCCTTGCCGGGGCCGTAGACGCGCGACTTGATGCCGAACGCGACATCCGCGAAGAACTGCCGCGCCAGCCGCAATATGGTGGCGTAGTTGTAGCTCGATTTGATCGAGTTGAGCAGGCGGCCGCGCACCGCGCACTGCATCTCCTCTGTGAACCACGGCGTCTGCATGCGCTTGATGCCGATCACCGAGCGGCGTTCGTCGACGAGATCGCGGAAATTGGTGAGGTCGACGCCGTCCGACGCGCTTTCGATGACGAACGAGTTGTTGAAGCCGCGCTCCTGATGCGGGACGAGGAAGACCATGGCCGCGTGGCTGAAGCTGCCGCGCGTCGCGAAGCGGATCAGCCACGACTTGATGTCGCGGTTCTTGCGCGTCAGCACCACGTCGGAGCGCTGCAGGTAAGGGCCTGAA
>JBKBNR010000239.1:0-4467 GCA_046295315.1 Hyphomicrobiaceae bacterium | reverse complement strand
GCGCCGGGGCGGTGCCGCTGTTCACCATCGAGCCGGGCTACCCCCGCGCGCTCGCCCTCCTCGAGGCGCCGCCGCCGCTCATCTATGCCGTCGGCGACCGCGACCTGCTCAACCGCCCGGCGGTGGCCATCGTCGGCTCGCGGCAGGCATCGGCCGCCGGCATGAAACTCGCCCGCTTGATGACACGCGGCATCGCGGCGGCGGGATATGCGATCGCGTCTGGACTGGCGCGCGGCATCGACGGAGTCGCGCACGAAGCGAGCCTCGACACCGGCACCATCGCCGTGGTGGCGGGCGGCGTCGACGTGGTCTATCCGCCGGAGCATGCCGAGTTGCGTCGGGCGATCGCGGAACGCGGCGTCGTCGTCTCGGAGATGCCGCCGGGTTTCCAACCGCGAGCCAAGGATTTCCCGCGCCGCAACCGGCTAATCGCCGGGCTTTCGCTCGGCGTGCTGGTGGTGGAAGCCGCGCGCCGCTCCGGTACGTTGGTGACGGCGCGACTTGCGACGGAACTCGGCCGCGAAGTGTTCGCGGTGCCCGGTCATCCGCTCGACCCGCGCGCCGAAGGCACCAACGACCTGCTGAAGCGCGGCGCGATTTTCACAACTTCGGCCGACGATGTCGTCGAGGCGCTGCGCCCGATCTCGGGGCTTGCGCCGCGCGCCTTTGCAGAGCCTGAGCCGGCAACCCCGCTGCAGATGCCAAAACAACCGCCGCCGCTGATCGGCGAGGACGAACGCAGCCGGGTGCTCGGGGCGCTCGGACCGGCGCCGTGCGATATCGACGCGCTGGTGCGCGCCACGGGGCTGCTGCCGCGCACGGTCAGCGTGGTGCTGATGGAACTGGAAATCGCTGGCCGTATCGTCCGCGAAAGCGGGCAACTCATATCGCGCATCGCTTGACATCGCGATGCTCGGCTGTACCGCATGCCAAGCCACACCGCTTGGTTGAGCAACGGGCCCTCATCGGTTGGCTGGCGACGGAGCATCGGCCTCGAGCATGGATTGCCGGCCGATTTGAAGGAGGGCCTCGCTGTGCGCCAGCTTGAGGATACCGGCCAAGGTCGACAACCCGGCATGAGCAGCCAACTCCTGCATTTCGAGGATCATGTCGGCCATGTACTCGATCTGTTCAGCAACCAGGGGCGTTCCTTCCTTTGGCGCATTGGTCTTGGAGCCGACCAACTCCGCGTCTGCCATCTTCTGCATCCCCATTTTGCAATATCCATCAGCAACGTCTGTTCCGCCATCGCTGTAGAGTAGAGCGAGGGCGAGGCTCGCAGACCGAACAGACTCGATCTTCCCGCAATCTCTGCGTGTATATTTCAATCTAGAGTGTATGTCGCCAACGCGCCGTTTGGCAACGGCGTTTGACACGGCGCAGCAGTTCGCGGATGTTGCCGCGCCGAAACAGGGCTCGATCCTCGCTCGATTACGGCGCGTCCGCCCTAATCTTACGTGATGCGCGCCACTTCGTCACCGGCATGGATCGAGCCGACCAGAAAGTCACCGAATGAACGTCGTGATCGTCGAATCGCCGGCCAAAGCGAAGACCATCAACAAGTATCTCGGGCCGAGCTACAAAGTCCTGGCGTCGTTCGGCCACGTTCGCGATCTGCCGAGCAAGGACGGCTCGGTCGAGCCCGACGCCGACTTCAGGATGCACTGGGACGTCGACGCCAAGTCTCAGAAGGTCATGAAGGACATCACCGAGGCGGTGAAGAAGGCCGATAAGCTCATTCTGGCCACCGACCCTGATCGCGAGGGCGAGGCGATCTCATGGCACATTCTCGAACTGCTGCGCGCCAAGAAGGCGCTCGGCAAAGATACACCGGTCGAGCGCGTCGCATTCAACGCCGTCACGAAACAGTCGGTCCAAGCGGCGATGAAAGCACCGCGGCAGATCGACCAGCCCCTGGTGGAGGCCTATCTGGCGCGGCGCGCGCTCGACTATCTGGTCGGGTTCACCATCTCGCCGGTGCTTTGGCGCAAGCTGCCGGGGGCGCGTTCCGCCGGTCGCGTGCAGTCGGTAGCGCTGCGCCTCGTGTGCGACCGCGAACTCGAGATCGAGACCTTCAAGACCGACGAGTTCTGGACCATCGAAGCGCTGCTGGCGACGGCCAAGAACGAGGAAGTCCGTGCCCGCCTCACCGCCATTGCCGGCACGACGCTGAGGAAGCTCGACATCGGCAACGAAGCCAAGGCCATGGCCATCAAGGCGGCCATCACCGGGCGTGATTACAAGGTCGCCAGCGTCGAGAAGAAGTCCGTGCGGCGCAATCCGTGGCCGCCCTTCACCACCTCGACGCTGCAGCAGGAAGCTGGCCGCAAACTCGGTTTATCGCCCAAGGAGACGATGGGGCTGGCCCAGCGCCTCTATGAAGGCGTCGATATCGGCGGCGAGACGGTCGGCCTCATCACCTACATGCGGACCGACGGCGTCACCATTCTGCCCGACGCCATCGCCGAGATCCGCAAGGAGATCGAACGCGCCTACACCAAGCGTTTCGTGGCGCCGTTCGTCCGCGAATACACCGCCAAAGCCAAGAATGCCCAGGAAGCGCACGAGGCGATCCGTCCGACTGATATCACGCGCTTACCGGCCAGTGTCCGCAAGGCCTTGAAACCGCAGGAAGCCGCACTCTACGAACTGATCTGGAAGCGCACCCTGGCGAGCCAGATGGCGTCCGCCGAACTCGAGCAGACGACAGCCGAAATCGAGGTGGCGGGCCGCGACGGCACGATGTATGGCCTGCGTGCCACCGGCTCCGTGATGCAGTTCGAGGGCTTCCTGAAGCTCTACCAGGAGGGGCGCGACGACGAGGAGGACGAGGAGAGCCGCCGGCTGCCGCCGCTGGCCGAGGGCGACAAGCTCGCCGAGCGCAACATCGACGCCAAGCAGCACTTCACCGAGCCGCCGCCGCGGTATTCGGAGACGAGCCTCGTGAAGCGCATGGAGGAGTTGGGCATCGGCCGGCCCTCGACGTATGCGTCGACACTCGCCGTGCTGCGCGATCGCGGCTATGTCCGCCTCGACAAGAAGCGTCTGGTGCCGGAGGATTCCGGCCGCCTCGTCACCGCGTTCCTCGAAAGCTTTTTCAAGCGCTATGTCGAATTCGATTTCACCGCCAGCCTCGAAGAGCAACTCGACCTCATCTCCGACAGCAAGCTCGACTGGCGGCAGGTGCTGCGCGATTTCTGGCGCGACTTCACCGCCGCCGTCGACGGCATCAAGGAACTGCGCGTCTCCGACGTCATGGAAGCGCTGAACGATTTGCTCGGGCCGCACATTTTCCCGGCGCGCGAGGATGGCGGCGATCCGCGCCAGTGCCCGGCCTGCGGCACCGGTCGCCTGAGCCTGAAGCCGAGCCGCTTCGGGCCGTTCATCGGCTGCTCGAACTACGGCGAGGGGACCTGCTCCTACACGCGCCAGCTTTCGCAATCGGCCGACGACCCCAACGCCGGCCTCGACGGCAAGGTGCTCGGCTACGACGACGACGGCCAGGCGGTGACGCTGAAGCTGGGCCGCTTCGGTGCCTATGTGCAGCTCGGCGAAGCCGCCGACGGCGAGAAGCCGAAGCGCTCGAGCCTGCCGAAGGGCATCGACGCCGCGACCATCGACCTCGAAACGGCCTTGAAGCTGCTGCGCCTGCCGCGCCTCGTCGGCGATCACCCGGAAGGCGGCACGATCACGGCGGGGCTCGGCCGCTACGGTCCGTTCATCCTGCACGAGAACGGCGCGGCGAAAACCTACGCCAACGTCGAAAGCATGGATGACGTATTCAACATCGGCATCAACCGCGCCGTGACGCTGATTGCCGAAAAGAAGGCGGGCGGTGGCAAGGGCCGCTTCCAGCGCTCCGGCCCGAAGGTCCTGAAAGACGTCGGCGAGCACCCGGAAGCGGGCGGGCCGATCCAGGTGCTCGAAGGCCGTTATGGCCCCTATATCGCGCACAACAAGGTCTACGCCAACGTGCCGAAGGGAACCGAGCCGACCGCTGTGACGGTGGAGCAGGCTGTTGCACTACTCGCGGAGCGCATGGCCAAGGATGGCGGCAAGAAGCCGGCGAAGAAGGCGCCGGCCAAGAAGGCCGCACCGAAGACTGCCGCGAGCAAAGGCGGCGGCGAAGCCTCAAAGAAACCCGCCACGAAAAAAGCGGCAACGAAACCGGCAGCGAAGAAGCCTGTGGCCGCAAAGCCCGCCGCCAAACGGGTGCCCGCCAAGGCCGCTGCCAGCGACGACGACGCGCCGTTCTGAGGTTTTCTGCGGTGCGCTTGAATGACCCCTCCGGCAGTGGCTCGGCAGGCGTCCATCCCGACCTTCCTCGCTTCCGCTCCGGCGCGGTTCGTGCGATAGCGGTGCCATGAAGAGCACCCGTCTATCGCGCCCCTCAAAGGGCAAATCGACGAAGCCGAACCTTGCCGGGCAACTCGTCGACGGACTGCCGACGCGCGAGCAGATCCTAGA
>JBKBNR010000238.1:0-4486 GCA_046295315.1 Hyphomicrobiaceae bacterium | reverse complement strand
CGCCGCCTTCGACAGGCGGTAGGCCGGAAAGCCACTGCCCATCTCCGACAGCTGGCCGAGACCCGACGACACATTGACGATGCGCCCGTAGCCACCGCGGCGCATTTCCGGTAGCGCCGTGTGCGTCAGCATCAGTGGCCCGATCGTGTTGGTGACGAAGGATTGCAGCACCGCCTGCGGCGAGACCGTCTCGACGCTGGCTTCGGGTGTGCCGGGGCGACCGTCCAGAATGCCGGCGTTGTTGACGAGCACGTCGATCCGGCCGAACATCGCGACCACATCGGCGACCGCCGCCCGGCAACTTGCCGGATCGCCGACGTCCAGTTTGACGACCGGCACCTCGAGCCCCTCCGAGCGCAGCTTGTCGGCTGCTGCCTCGCCCTTCGCCGCGTCGCGTGTGCCGAGCGCCGTCATGATGCCGAGGCGTGAGAGCTGTTTGACGATCTCGAGCCCGATGCCGCGGTTGGCGCCACTGACGAGTGCTATGCGAGTGTCCGACATGTGGTGCCTCCGCGTGTGGTCGATAGTCCGCCACAATAGACGGCTGGCACCGGGAAGCAACGCGCCAGCGCCAACTTCGTCGCTCTGTTCCGTCGGTTCATTCGCGCGACCGCGTCAAGCCACCAGCGCGTCATCCTCCGAATCGGCAATAGCCCGTCCCGCGGCGTCCAGCGTCGCATACTGGAAATAGCCGCTGCTGGCCAGCGTTTCGCCGCGACCGAACCCGGGCGCGATCCCATCAGCCTCGCGCCACACTCCCGTCGAGAACACGCTCCCGTCTTCTGTTTCATAGCTCGTACCGTCGATCACGAGCCGGTCGACCGTCAGGTTGCGGTCGATGCCGGCGGCTGGGTCGTAGAGATCGTTGGTAAAGGCGACGCGAACCTGATCCGCGGTCACCGGCCCGCTTGCCCGATACGTGAACACCGCCCCCTCGACCGGCACGTTGTCGAAGCTCGCAACAACGACGCCGTTGACGATCAGATCCATGCTCTCGACACCCTCGGCACCCGACGCATAGATCTGCAGCTCGGATCCTTCGCCGGACGTCTCGGCATATTGAAAATAGCCGTTGGCCGCCAGCGTGTCGCCGCGTCCGAAGCCTTGTCCCAGTCCCTCGCCGTCGCGCCAGGTTCCCGTCGAGAACACACCCGGCGCCTCGGTTTCGAAGACGCGGCCATCGATGGCGATGCGGTCGACGGTCAGATTGCGGTCGGTGCCGCTTGCCGGATCATAGAGATCGTTGACGAACGCGACGCGCACCTGGTCCGCAGTGACGGTCGCTGCTGCCCGGTAGGCATAGACCTCACCGTCGCGCGACACCTCGTCGAAGGTGGCGACGACAACGCCGTCGAGCAGCAGTTGCATCTGTTCCCCGCCAGTCGAACCGCGCGCCGTGATCTCGATCAAGGAGCCGGTGGGCGTACCGGGCTCGGCAAATTGCAGATAACCGTTGGCATGCAGCGTGCCGCCGCGTCCGAAGCCCGGTGCGACGCCATCCTGCTCACGCCAGGTGCCCGTCGAGAACACCGAGGGGGCGTTCGGATCGTAGACCGTTCCGTCGATCGCCAGCGCGGTGATCGTGACATTGCGGTCGATGCCGTTCGACGGATCGTAGAGATCGTTGAGGAAGGCGATGCGCACCTGTTCCGGCGTCACCGTGCCCGAGGGCAAGCGATAGGAATACGTCGCGCCCTGCTGCGGCACGTTATCGAAGGTCGCCACCGTCGCGCCGTCGATCTGTAGGGCAATCGTCTCAGCGCCTGTCGTGCCGGCGGCGTTGATGAGGATCGTCGAGCCAGTCGCATCGGGTTCGGCGCGGAACACCAGTTGCTGACGCAATCCGCCGGGCTTGGTCCAGTCGAGATCGACGGCCGCGGTTCCGCCCGCTTCGAAATAGAGCAGCGTCAGATCGTGGGGGCCAGCGGCCAATTGCACGGTCGCGCTGCGCTCCTGGAAGGCGTGCAGCCCATCGTTGTCGACAACCAGTTGGCCGTCGATGAACAGCCGTGCGCCGTCGTCCGACCCGAGGTGGAACGTGTAGAGGCCGGCGGTTTCGGCGTCGATCTTGCCCGTGTAGCGAGCCGCGAAGTTGTCGGCCGGGCCGCCGGTATAGAAGCTGCCGGTGGTGTTTTCCGACACCCAGCCCATCTGCTCGGACTTGATCGGCGTCGCATTGAAGTTGACCTGAGACAGGTTGGTGATACCGGCCGGTGTATTGAAGTATTCCGCCTTGAGACCGCCCTCGCCCGCCTTTTCGATTTCGAAGCGCCCGATGCGGCCGTTGACGATGTCGGCATAGTAGACGTAGCCGTCCGGCCCCTGCTCGAAGCCGACCGGCGCCTGGCCGCTGGTCTTGTAGAGGAACTGCACGTCACGGCGGTCGGCCGTATCGGCGACGTAGATTTCGCCCTGGCTGAAATCAGCGAAGAAAAAATCATTACGAAACTCATCAGGATAGCGGTCGCCCGAGTAGACGACGTCACCCGCCGTGATCGCCTGCACCTGGAAGCCCGGAGCGTTCGAATCGTGCGCGAAGCCGCGATATGGCGCGGTGATCTCGATCGCTCCATTGGCGACTGCGGCATAGAACGGTGCCGCCTGCGGCAAAGAGCTGTACCCCGGCGTGCGTTGGATCACGCCACCGTCGCCACCCTCGTAGAAAGGCCAGCCGAAGTTGGCGCCGGCACCGCCCGTATTGATCTCCTCATACGAGTTCCACCCGGTATCGGAAATGAACAACTGACCGTTCTGGTCGAACGCCATCGAGAACGGGTTGCGCAGGCCGAGCTGATAAACCTTGGAACTGTTGGCCCCGAGATCGTCGCCGGGTTGAACGAACGGGTTGTCGGCAAGGCCATCGCCGGTCATCGGGTCTATGCGCAGGATCTTGCCTGACAGGCTGTCGATGTTTTGCACGCTGACGCTGCGCGGATCGGCATAGTTGAACGACGTGCCATCGCCGATCGAAACGTAGAGTGCGCCATCGGGCCCGAAAGCCAGCGATCCGCCCGCGTGGGAGCGTGAATCGACCTTGATATAGTCGTCGATGTAGGCGCCGGTGACCGGATCGACGCCGGACTCGCGCTGGTTCATCGCCGACGTGCTGTCGACGGCGCCACCGCCGCTGATATCGGCAAGCGTGCGCCCGCCCCCACCGAGGAGGATCGTTTCGCTGCCCGGTATGGCCGTCTGGTAGTTGGTTGCCGGGTCGGCCTCGAAGCGTGTCAGGTGCGCAAAGCGATTGCCCCCGCCGTTCGGTCCGGCATTGCCCGAGAGGCCCGCCGTCTGCGGCGGATCGACGACATAGAACGCATAGACATAGGGTTGGTTCGGGAAATCGGGGTGCAGCACGATGTCCATCAGGCCGCGATCCTGGATATCGTTCACCTTGGCCGAGATGTCGACGAATGTGGATAAGACTTGTCCGGTATCGGCATCGGCGACCTTGATGCGCCCGCCCTTCTCGGCGATGAACATGCGGCCGGAACCGTCGTCGACGAACTCGATCGAGATCGGTTGCGTCAGTCCCGTCACGACGTTCTGCTCGATCACGTCGTAGGCCGAAACCAACGGCGGCACCGGCGGATCGAGAACGGGATTTTCGTTGTCCAGAATCGAAACGCGGGCGGTGCGCGGCGCCAGCAGGAAGCCGCTGTCGACGTTGATCAGCGACACCGCGAAGGTCTCGGTCGGCTCTGCCACCGTGTCGTCGAGGATCGCCACTTCGATCAGAGCGCGATTGACGCCCGCCGCCATGGTGACGGTGCCGAAGCCGCCGGTAAAATCGAGCCCGGCCGTCGCCGTGTCGGCGGTGATCCCGTATTCGATGGTCACCGGGCGGCTGAGGTCACCCGTGCGGACGACGGGCACGAGAACGCGTCCGTTGGTTTCACCGACGCTCAGTTCGCTGCTCTCCAGATAGATCGTACCCGACATGTGTTCCGTCCCATTTTGGCCATTGCGCGCAACATTGGGCAGAACACTGCAAATCGGCGGCCAGCCCTTGCTTGGGCCGGTGGCCCGGACAAGCCATCGCGTCGGCACAGCGCTTGCTCGTCGGCCCGATGGCGTGTTCGGAAACGAGACATCGCAAAGACGCGGCGAGCCCCCCGCGTTGCCGCCGGCTGCCCAGATCGAACGGAAGACATCTCCTCCATGAGCCTCGACCGGACCCTGTTGAGACATGCCTGGTGGGTTGCGCTGTTCAGCCTGTTCATCAACATCGCGATGCTCGCCGCGCCCCTGTACATGCTGCAGGTCTACGATCGTGTGCTGGTCTCGGGCAGTTTCGAGACGCTGCTGATGCTGACACTGCTGTGCTGCGGACTGCTGCTCGGCATGGCGCTCGTCACGGCGGCGCGCCAGTGGGTTCTGGGCCAGACCGCGCGCGATCTCGACGCCGCGACCCGCCGCGACATCTTCGAACGCACCGTGCTCGAAGCGCGCAGCGGGGCGGGCGACGAACGCGGCGCCGGCGATGCGT
>JBKBNR010000237.1:0-4613 GCA_046295315.1 Hyphomicrobiaceae bacterium | reverse complement strand
ACCAATAAACTCGTGTGATTGAGACCGAGAAGTCCGCCTCTCTACCCAGCTGAAAAGATGCAGCGGACTTCTCGGTCATCACACGAGGCGGGCCCGATGGCCGACGGCGACCTTGAAACGCCGCTGCTATTTTGAAACATTGAACGAAAGACGAGAGCATGGATGACCATGCCGCGACTATCGCTTGGGAGGCGATGCTGATGCCGGCCAATTTCCTCGTCGTCGACGATCATCCCCTATTTCTCGAGGCGCTGCGTCTGTCGATCTCCTCGGCGTTCCCGGATGCCAATGTCATCGAAGCGACCTCGATCGCGAGGGCCAAGGAGGCGATCGCTGCCAATCCCGCCTTCGATCTGGTGCTGCTCGATTTGTCGATGCCTGGAACGTCCGGCTTCGATGGCTTGCTCGAGCTGCGTTCGCAGTTTCCTAAGCTGCCGGTGGTGATCTGCTCAGCGCTCGAAGACCCGCGCATCATCCACGAGGCGATGACCTACGGCGCGTCCGGGTTCATCGCCAAGACGGTGCGCAAGGGCGAACTTGCCGCCGCGATCAGGGAAGTGATGTCGGGGTCGGTGTATCTGCCGGCGAATTACAATGCCATCTCGGCCCAGCAGCCGCGCAATAGCAACGACCTCGCGCAGCGGCTGTCGTCACTGACGCCGCAGCAGCTGCGCGTGCTGATGATGCTGCGTCAGGGCATGCTGAACAAGCAGATCGCTTACGAACTCGACGTCGGCGAAACGACGGTCAAGGCGCACGTTTCGGAAATCCTGCGCAAGCTCAACGTCGCGTCGCGCACGCAAGCTGTCATCGAAGTTTCCAAGATCGACTTCGAGCAGATCATGGCGGCGGCCGCGCCGGCTCGCGAGGCCGGCAAGCCCTGATACCGGCCCGACAGAGGTCGAGGCACGCCGCTGATCACCGTGCCGGCTTGGCCGGCACCGAGCTTTCGCCCGCCGCTGTGACCTTGGTCTGCCAGCCGGCGGACGCCGCGACCGCCTCTGGCTGCGCCGTCGGGCGGAAGGTCTGCGGACGCGCCGGGCTGGTGCCGGCCGGTGCCGCGTTCGCTGCCACTGCCGTCGGTTGCGCCGCGCCTGCTGCCGGCACCGGCTGACCCGCCTTCGGCTCCAGGCGAACCATCTGGCGAACCAGCGTCGTATCAGCCTGCGCCGTTGCCGTGCCCTGGTCGCGCGAGCCGACATAGGTCGACTCGTCGTACTTGCCCTGCAGCCCGAGCACGAGAGCCAGGTTCTGGCGCACCTTCGCCGGCCCGCCGCGCTGGGCGGCCTGCCGCAGCAACTGCTCGCTACGATCAGCTTCGCCGTTCAGCGCCAGCGCCATGGCGAGATTGTTCATCACCGATGGCGCATTGTTGGACAGCGCGAGAGCGCGCTCGAAGAACGGGATCGCGTCCTTGTAATTGCCTTCCTTCGCCAGCACCGTGCCACGCGCCGAGATCACGCGCCAGTCCGGCTTGGTCGGGTCGTCGGCGAGCGCCAGCAGCGGCTTCGCGGTGCTCACCTGGTCGAGTTCGAGTGCCAAGCGACCGTACTCGCTCGCCAGTTCCTTGCTCTGGCCGTGATAGACGGAGGCCTGCTGCAGCACCGGCAGCGCCTGGCGCTTCTGGCCCATGGCCTTCAGGTTGCGCGCGTAGTTGAGCGCGGTCGTCAGATCGTTCGGCTTGGCCGAGAACTGCTTGCCCCAGTATTCGGTCGCCTTCTCGAGTTCGCTCTGCACGATCGTCGGTGCATTGTCGGAAGCAGCCCCTGGCGGCGCCTCCGGCGCGGGCTTGGATGCAAGGAGCTGCGGTAGCAGGTCGGACGATTGCCCCGCGCAACCGCCGAGCCCCATCGAGGCGAGGATTGCGGTGACTGCGGCCAGTCGCGACAATCCGGCATTTCGGCGGGGTGATGCTGCGGCGTCTGCGAGAATCATGTTCGGCTCCCTTGCGCGCCTGGGGAAGTCAGGCGAATCGCTTGTCTCTCCGTCAGTTTCCGGGACACCGGTCAACATTGGGTTAACCCTTAGAAGGCGGCGGCTGGCCGTGCTATCTGGCGGCGAGCGGGCGTGTCGAACGGGTGAGGGAAGCGAGATGCACAAGACGAGCTTGACGGCGATTCGTGAGGCGGTTGCCGCCGTATATGCAAGCGCCGCCGAGGCCGACGCGATGCCGATACATCTCGTCGGCGCGGCGGGCTTCGACGGTGGCCCGTCGCCACTCGATGCAGCAGCAAGGGCCTGGGTCGAGGCGCAGGGCCTGAAAGACGGCGCGGCGAAGAAGCTGGTCGTGCTGCCGGGGACGGACGGCAGATGTTCCGGCGTGGCGCTCGGTATCGGCAACGGCAAAGCGGGGGAGCCATGCGGAACGTCGGCGCTGCTCGTCGGGCTCGTGGCGCAGAGCGCGCCCGAGGGGGTCTATCGTCTCAGCCACGACGTTGCGGATCGCCAGCTCGCGGAGTTGGCGTGGGGTCTCGGCGCTTACAAGTTCCGCGCCTACAAAACTGCGCCCGCGACCTCGAAGCCTTGTCGCCTTGCCCTTGCGGATGGCGATGACGCGCGGCGCACGCGCTCGATCGTCGAAGCGGTGTGGTTCGGCCGCGATCTCATCAACACGCCCGCCTCCGACCTCGGTCCAGCCGAGCTCGAGACCGCGGCGCGCGACATCGCCGCGGCGCACGGCGCCAGCGTCACGTCGGTCGTCGGCGACGATCTGCTCGCCCACAACTTTCCGATGATCCACGCCGTCGGCCGCGCGTCGTCGCGTGCGCCGCGTCTCGTCGACATGCGCTGGGCGAAGCCGGGCGGCAGCGAGACGGCGCCGCGCGTGACGCTGGTCGGCAAGGGCATCTGTTTCGATACCGGCGGTCTCGACATCCAGCCGTCGAGCACCATGCTGCTGATGAAGAAGGACATGGGCGGTGCGGCGACGGCGTTGTCTCTCGCTCACATGGTCATGTCGCTCGGCCTCGACGTGCGGCTGCGCGTGCTGATCCCGGCGGCCGAGAACGCCATCGGCGGCGATGCCTTCCGCCCGAGCGACATTCTGAAAAGCCGCGCCGGGCTGACCGTCGAGGTCGGCAACACCGATGCGGAGGGCCGTCTCGTGCTTGCCGATGCGCTGTCGCTCGCGGATGAAGAAGCGCCCGACATGCTGCTGTGTTTTGCCACGCTGACCGGCGCGGCGCGTGTCGCTCTCGGCCCCGATCTGCCGGCGCTGTTCACCGACGATGGCAAGCTGGCGCACGCGATTTCACGCGCCGGCTCAAGGGTTGGCGATCCGGTCTGGCGGATGCCGCTGTGGCCGGGGTACATGCGCAATCTCGACAGCGAAATTGCCGACATGGGCAATGTTTCCGATGGGCCTTTCGCGGGCGCCATCACGGCGGCGCTGTTCCTGAAGAAATTCGTCAACAAGGCGCGGCGCTTCGCCCACGTCGATCTCTACGGCTGGCGTCCGGCAGCGCGTCCCCTTGGGCCGAAGGGCGGCGAACCGCAGACGGCGCGCGCGTGGCTCGACGTGATCGAGCAGGAACTTGCGGCGAATGGAGCCTCGATATGAGCGGTCATCCGGGCGCTGCTGGTCGTCCTCCCGATCCGCGGCGCAATGTCTACCGGCCTGGGTTGGCAGACATTCGCTTGCGCGGCGTCGTCGCCGCAGAACGCTATGTCGCGGGCACGCCGGGGCAGGTGGTGCGCGCTGCGGTGCCGTTGCGCCGCCGCCCGTCGCCCACCGAGCCTTTCGACACCGAAGTTCTGTTCGGCGAGCGCGTCAGCGTTTTCGACGTCGCGGAAGGATGGGCATGGGTGCAGCTGTGGCGCTGCTCCTATGTGGGCTATCTGCCAGTCGAAGCGCTCTCGCGCGAGGTCCTCGAGCCGACCCACAAGGTGCGCGCCATCGGCACGTTCGTGCATCCCTGCCCCGACATCAAATCACCGCCGATGATGCACCTCTCGATCGGCGCGGAACTGGCGATCGCGGAGCCGGGCGACACGTTTCACGCGCTCGCTGGTGGCGGGTTCGTGCCGGCGCGCCACGTCGTCGAGATCGACCGCAACGTGCGCGATTTCGTCGATGTCGCGGAACGGCTCATCGGTACGCCGTATCTGTGGGGCGGGCGAACGCGCATCGGCATCGACTGCTCGGGGCTGGTGCAGGTGGCGATGCAGGCCGCCGGCAAAGATTGCCCGCGCGACAGCGACATGCAACGCAACGAGATCGGCTCGGTAATCGAGGTCGGTGACGATCTCGAGGGCCTCGAGCGCGGCGACCTGGTGTTCTGGCAGGGCCACGTCGGCATCATGGCCGATGGCGTCATGCTGGTTCATGCCAATGCGCATCACATGGCCGTCGCGGTCGAGACGCTGCCGGAGGCCGTGCAGCGCATCGCCAAGGCGACCGGGCCGATCATGGCCGTCAAGCGTCTGGCGAAGGTGGTTGTCTGATCGGTGAGATTACGACGCCAGCACGGCGCTGTGGCGCACTTCGAGATTGAGCGCTGCGGCGATCAGTGCGCGGGTATATTCCTCTTTCGGCGCCGAGAATATGTCTTCGGCCGCGCCTTCCTCGACGATGCGCCCGTTGCGCATCACGAGAACGTGGTTCGACAGCGCGC
>JBKBNR010000236.1:0-4699 GCA_046295315.1 Hyphomicrobiaceae bacterium | reverse complement strand
TGAAAGTCACGTCCATGCGGTTGCGCTCAGGATCGATCTTGGCGAGGTGTATGGAGGCGCTGCCACCGCCCGTGAACTTGAGCGTGAAGCTGCGCGACTTGGGATCGAACACCACCTCGTCGATGTCGACGACGAGGCGCCCCTTGTCGGTGGTCACCGGACCGATGAGGACGGACGAACCGAACGCGGTCGGCTTGCGGCCGGCGGGAGCGCGCGGTCTGAGACGCCAGTAGCCGTCCTGCGGATAGAGCACCACGACCTCCTCGCCGCCCATGTGGCTGATGAGCCAGACCTGCAGCATGTGCACGCCCTCGTGCACCGTGTCGCCGATGCGCACCTTGGCTTTCGACGGCCGCCAGAACGTATCGTTGCGATGCGCGACGATCCACATCTCGATGTGCTCGTAGATCGTCGTGCGGCGCGGCGGGTTGACGTTGACCGCTTCGCCGGTGAAATCGCACGCTGTCCAATCGGGATCGGTGCTATCCTCGCCCAGCGTGCCGATGTAGGCCGGGTGCGCCGCCTCGACGCGGAACTGCTTGACGTCAGGTGCGGCAAACGTCAGCGAGACGTTGTCTTTCTCGGCGCACAACACCGGCTCGGACTGGTTCTCGACGGTGACGCCCAGCATGCCGAGGGAAGTTGCCCCGACGGGTTGGATGCCGAGCGCCAGACCACACGCTGCGACGACAACGGTCGCCAACAGGCTCTTAGACCAGAACGGCATAGACATCCCCCGAGTTGGCATCGTGCGGCAGGGCGGCGATGTGCGCGCGCATCTCGGCCGCGGAAATGAATTGGTGGAACGTCAGGCGCTGGCTTTCACCGAGCGCGATATTGAAGCGATAGCCGCCCAGCGCGTCGAGCGTGGCCAGACAAGCGTAGGCGACATCGCGCTGGATGGTGGTGAACTCGAACGACAGCGCCGGCACCGGCTTCGACAGTCCAGCCAGAACGTCCGCCTCGAACCCCTCGACGTCGATCTTCACGAACGACGGTACGCCATGCTCGGCAATGAGCGCGTCGAGCGTGGTCACCGGCACGGCGATCTCGCGATCCCACACCTGGCCTTCCCAGCCGCCAGCACCGTCCGCCGCTTTGATGAAGTCCGGCGACGCCGTCGTGACGGTCGGGTTGTTGGAGTTGACGTGCAGCGTCAGCGTTCCGGCGCGCGGTCCGCAGGCCGAGTTCAACAGCCGCACCGCGCCGTCGCAGCAGTATACCTGCGAGAGAACCTCGAAGCACAGCGGCTGCGGTTCGAGCGCCACCACGCGCGCGCCGAGACGCCGAAACGAGGCGATGCGATCGCCGACGTGGCTGCCGATGTCGAACGCCAGCCCCCCCTTGCCGACGAAGTGAGCGTAGAGCGCGTCCATCGCGATGTCGCGGTCGACGTCGCCATAATAAACATCGAGCGAGCGGCGAAGCGCGGCGAAGTGGGGGTCGGATTTGAGCGCGTCGACAGTTGTGGTCCTGCTCATGGTGCTATCAGGCCTTCGCCAGCACGGCCGCCACTTCTGGCGGCGTCACGAAGTCCTCTGGGATGCCGCATAGCCCGGCGCGCTGCATCCAACGGCCCAGTGCCGGAGACGCTGTAAGCATCGCGAACGGAATGGCGAGCACATACCCGGCGGTCAGCGGCAGGCTCCAATAGAATACTGTCGGCGAGACGTACCACAGCGCACCGAGCACGATGATGCCGAACAGCGTCTGCGGCCAGAGGTTCTTGACTGCCGTGGCGAACGAGATGCCGACGGCGTCGCGTTGCTGCCCGCCCCACGCCACCGATTTGCCGAACAGCAGACCAGCCATGAAAATGGTCGTGCGGATGGTCGAGACGGCGCCCTGCAGGAACGAGAACACCAGTTCGATGACGGCGCTCATCGCGAAGCGTGTCACGCCGCCATAGTGCGCCACGCCGCCCTTGGTCAGCAGGGCATCGATGAGACCGGCGAACTTCGGGCTCAGGTACATGAGGAAATACGTGATGTAGAGACCTGCCGCGAGACCGGCCGGGAAATCCGGCACGCTCTGCGCGTGCACGGTGGCGAACGGCAACAACGCGATCATCAAGGTCCATGCCGGAATGCCGACGAACATGAGGATTGCCCAGACGAGCTGGAAGCGGCTCATCGGCAGCAAACCCGGCAAATCGAGCAGCTTCACGTACTGCATGTTGCCCTGGCACCAGCGCACGTCACGCTGCGCGAAGTCGAGCATAGTCGGCGGGTTTTCTTCCCACGAGCCACCTTCGATCGGCAGCACGCGCACCTCGTATCCTGCCTTGCGCATCAGCGTCGCTTCGACCTGATCGTGCGAAAGCACGTGGCCGCCGAGCGGCGGCTTGCCAGGCAACATCGGCAGGTCGCACTCTTCCACGAACGGCTTGATGCGTACGTAGGCGTTGTGGCCCCAGAACGGACCGCAGTCCGCCGTCCACCATGCCTGCCCCATGGTGTAGGAGCGCATGCCGTGGCGCATACCGAACTGGAAGATGCGGGCAAAGGCCGACGACGACGGCATGCCGACGACCAGCGATTGCAGGATGCCGAGCTTCGGGTGCGCCTGCATCATGCGCGCCATGCGCACGATGATGTCGCCCGACATCAGGCTGTCGGCATCGAGCGGCAGCATGAGCTCATAGTCGCCGCCCCAGCGCTCGCAGAAGTCGCGCACGTTGCCGGCCTTGAAGCCCTTGTTGTCGGTGCGGCGGCGATAGACGATACGCGCTCCCGCACCCGGCTCTTTCGCCTCGACCTCGGCGCGCCAGCGTTCGACGCCCGCCTCTTCGTGTGCCGCGACGTCCGCCTTGTTGGTATCGCTGAGGATGAAGTAGCTGAAGGCGCGGCCCTCGCCGGTGGCGTCGATGGAGGCCTTCACCGTTTCGAGACGCTTCAGGGCCCGCGCCGGGTCCTCGTTGCGCAAGGTCATCAGCACGGCGGTTTTGATCGAGAGCGGCGTTGCCGCGTCGCCCGCCGCTGCGTAAGGCGCAACACCGGCGATCGGATCGCGCGCGACATGCAATTGCCAGAGGCCGATGACGGCGTTCCAGAAACCGAGCACCGTCCACGGTGTGCCGAGCAGGAACGCAACGTACATCAGCCCGTCGACGATCGTCCATCCGCCGGCCGCCGCCACCTGCCAGGCGAGCGCCGCCAGCAGCAGATAGGTCGCGACGTTGATTGCGATGACGAACCGGCGGCGCCAGATCAGCGTCGCATTTGCTTGCAACCCCGTCGGCGATGTAAGGCTCTGGCGGTGCGCCGCAGTGGCGGCAAGGCGCGGGGATTCGGTCGTCGGGTTCATGGTGCGCGGGTCTCGGATGAGATGAGGCGGTCGGCGCGCCTCGGGTACCAAGCCGATGATGTCAGGGGAACATGACGATGCGTCGCTCGGCGGGCAAGATGCATATGGCGCGGTCGATCTGGTACGTCGGGCCGGGTAAAATAGAGCTTCGCACCGAACCGCTGCCGCTGCCGCAGCCCGGTACGCAAGCGCGCGTTCGCACGCTCTTCTCCGGGGTCAGCCGCGGCACCGAACGCCTCGTGCTTTCGGGAACCGTGCCACAGTCGGAATGGGAGCGGATGCGTGCGCCCATGCAATCGGGCGCATTTCCTTATCCCGTGAAATACGGCTATTGCGCGACCGGCATCGTCGAGGATGGCCCGGACGGCCTCGTCGGCCGCACCGTATTCGCGTTGCATCCGCACCAGGATATGTTCGTCGCGCCCATCGACATGCTCGTGCCGGTGCCGGAGGGCGTGTCGCCCCGCCGCGCTACGCTCGCCGCCAACATGGAAACTGCGCTCAACGCTCACTGGGACGCCGGCAGCGGACCCGGCGACCGCATGATCGTGGTGGGCGCGGGCGTCGTCGGCCTGCTGGCGGCGGCCATCGCGGCGCGGCTGCCGGGAGCTGAGGTGACGGTGGTCGACGTGGCGACTGAGCGGCGCGAACTGGTGGAAGCCTTGGGTGCCCGGTTCGCCTTGCCCGACGCGGCGCCGAAGGACGCCGATATCGTGTTCCACGCCAGCGCCAGCGCGGCGGGGTTGCAGACGGCGATTTCCTCTGCCGGCATGGAAGCGACCGTCGTCGAACTCTCCTGGTACGGCGACAAGCCGGTTTCGGTGAACCTCGGCGACATCTTCCACAGCCGCCGCATTCGCCTGATCTCGTCGCAGGTGGGGCAGGTGTCGCCGTCGCGGCGGCCGCGCTTCACCTACCGGCGGCGCATGGAGTCGGCGTTGCGGCTGCTCGCCGATCCGTTGCTCGACGCGCTTGTTGCAACCGAGATCGCTCTCGCCGATGCGCCGCGGCGCCTGCCCGACTTGCTCGGTCCGGGTGCCGAGGGGCTGGCGCCGGTGATACGATACTGAATGGACGCAAATCGCGATAAATTGGGCGATATGGGGCTGAGCATGGGACTGTTGCGCAAACGATCTGTGCGGATCGGTCGTCACGCCACGAGGATCGCCGTGCTGTCGGCGATGATCCTTGCAGCGAGTGCGCCGCTGGCCCTGGCCCAGCAACCGCCGCAATCGGCCACGGCGGATAGCCGCCCCTACGACACCAAGCTGCTGCGGCTCGCCGAACTCCTCGGCGCGGTGCATTATTTGCGCGAACTGTGCGGTGCCAACGAGGGTCAGTTCTGGCGCGACACCATGACCGAACTGATGAAGTCGGAGGGCACCACCGCCAT
>JBKBNR010000235.1:0-4742 GCA_046295315.1 Hyphomicrobiaceae bacterium | reverse complement strand
CATCGCGGCGCTGGTGATTTCGAGAAGTTCCTTCGTGATGTTGGCCTGGCGCAGCTTGTTGTATTCGAGCGTGAGGTCCTTGATGAGCTGCTTCGCATTGTCGGTCGCGTTCTTCATCGCGGCTTCCGTCATGGCGCTCGCCATTCCAAAACCTGAAAAGCGCAGCGTGCCGCAGCCGGTGACGCGCGACAGTCTGCTTGCGGGCGTGCGCTACATCCGCTCCAACCCGGTGGTGCTCGGGGCCATGTCGCTGGATCTCGTCGCCGTGCTGCTCGGCGGCGCCACCGCGCTGCTGCCGGTATTTGCCCGCGACGTGCTGGATGTCGGGCCGACGGGTCTCGGGTTGCTGCGCTCGGCGGCCGGCATCGGCGCGCTGGCGGTGTCGTTCTGGCTGATGCGACGGCCGATCCGCGACCATGCCGGACGCGCCATGTTGCTGGCCGTCGTCGTGTTCGGCATCGCCATCACGCTGTTCGGCCTGTCGAGATCGCTGTGGCTGTCGGTGGCGGCACTGGCGATCATGGGCGGCGCCGACATGGTCAGCGTGTTCGTACGCCAGACGCTGATCCAACTGCACACGCCCGACGAGGTGCGCGGCCGCGTGAGTGCCGTCAACATGACCTTCATCGGTGCGTCGAACGAACTCGGCGAGTTCCGTGCCGGGTCGATGGCGGCCATGTTCGGCGCCGTGCCGGCGGTCGTATTCGGCGGCCTCGGCACCATCGCGGCCGTATTCGTTTGGATGCGGCTCTTCCCCGAGCTGAAGGCGATCCGACGTCTCGACCGGGTGGTGATGGAGAAGGAGTGAGGTCGCGGGTGTCCGTCACGGATCGGGGGCCGTCGGCGCAATCGGCACGCCGGGCGCCAGCTTGGCGCGGCGGATGGTCAGGAACGTCTTGACGCTGGCGACGTTCGGCGCAGCGGTCAACTCGTCGAGGATGAAGCCCTGGAACCGCGGCAGGTCGGGCGCCACGCACTTCAGGATGTAGTCGCTTTCGCCCGACAGCATGAAGGCTTCGCGGACCAGCGGCCAGCCGATGACACGGTTCTCGAAGGCGTGCAGATCGGATTCCGCCTGATTGTGCAGGCCGACCATGGCGAACGCCGTCACCGCGAAGCCGAGGGCCGCTTCGTCGAGCAGTACGGTGTATCCGGCGACGAGCCCCGCATCCTCCAGCGCGCGGACGCGGCGCAGGCACGGCGGCGGCGACAGGCCGACGCGATTGGCGAGCGCCAGGTTGGTGATCCGCCCATCGGCTTGCAGCTCTCGCAGGATACGCCAATCTATGGCGTCGAGCCGGACGCGCATTGCGGATATGGTCCCCGTTCGATGGATGGAAGCGGCATGAGCCTCCGACGTGACGTTGCGTTGCTTATGACAGCGAGTGGCGCAACAAATCAATCGTCCGAAGACGAATCCCATTCTGGAGATTACCCGACGTGGCCGCAGCATGAACGATAGCGGGCGCCAGCGCCATGTACGGAGTGACCGGCCGCTGGCGGAGCGCGAGGCGTGGCTGGTCACCGATGGCAAGGCGGGTCACGAGGCGCAGGCGGAAGGTGTCGGGCAGGCGCTCGGAGCCCGTTGCCGGTTCGTGCGCGTGGCACCGACCGGTATCGCCAAGCTGCTGGCGCCCTGGGGGCCATGCGATAGCGCCTTCCGGCCAGAGCCGCCGTGGCCGGCCATCGCCATCGGCATCGGCCGCACCGCGATACCGGCTCTGCGGGCTCTGCGGCGACGGGCGGGCGCGGGGACGTTCACGGTCGCCCTGCAGGATCCGCGGACCGGCGCCAGGACGGCCGATCTCGTCTGGGTGCCCGAGCACGACCGGCTTCGCGGCGCCAACGTCATCACCACGCTGACGCCGCCCAATCGTTTCACCGACGCCGTGTTGTCGGCGGCGCGCGCCGCAGGCGATCCGGCGGATGCGGTCGCATCCTTGCCGCGGCCGCGCGTGATGCTGGCGATCGGCGGCGCCAGCAAGGTGTGGCGCTTCACGACCGACGACGCCGCGCGGCTGGCCGCGGCAATCGCCCATTTCGGCTTGCAGGGCGCAGCGTTTCTCATGACGCCGTCGCGGCGCACGCCGCCCGAGGTCGCGAGCGCGCTTGCCGCCGCGATCGCGCCCTTTCCGCACGTCGCGTGGTCGGGGGACGGCGAAAACCCCTACGTCCGTTTCCTGGCGCTCGCCGATGCCATCGTGGTCACCGCCGACAGCGTCTCGATGACGGGGGAGGCGGTCTCGACCGGGCGGCCCGTGTATGTGTTTCACCCGAGCGGCGGCAGCGACAAGTTTCGCCGCTTCCACGATGCGTTGTCGCAAGCCCGTGTGACCCGGCCGCTGCACGAGCAGACGACGCTCGACACCGGTTGGTCCTATCCGCCGATCCGCTCGGCGGATACGATCGCGCAGGAAATCGAACGGCGGTTCGTCAGCCGCGCGCGCTTCATCGGTTCGATGATGGGGGGAGGGGCGTGAGACGGGAGGGCGACGAGGCGCGCCGGCCAGCGCGAGCGCGTGCCGCCGTGTCCGGCGGACGCCGCAGCGCCGTCGAGCCGGACCCACCACAGCGCGAGTTTGCCGCCGGCGGCACGCTGCTGCGTGCGCCGCATGTTGCCCGCCCCCGCGTGGCCCGTACCCTCCGGCTGGTGATCGAGATCGTCGCCCTCTACGTCGTCGTGCCGATGGCGATGCTGCACGTCATCCTGGCCTACAGGATGCCGCTGTTCGCCGTCCTGCCGCCGATGCTGGTGACGTTCGTCGTCGTCCTGCTGCTCGATCGCGGCTTTTCGTTGCGGCGCGAGTTGAGCCGGCCGATCGCGTGGCGTTCGCTCGCCGCGATTCTTGCGACGTTCGCGATATGCGGCGGCGCCGTCGCTTACGCGATGTCCGAGCTGATGCCGCACAAGTTCCTCGATCTGATGCTGAACCGGACAGAAACCTGGCAGCGGGTGATGCTGCTCTACCCGCTGCTGTCGGTGCTGCCGCAGGAGATCGCCTATCGCACCTTCTTTTTTCACCGCTACGGGCCGCTGTTTCGCGGCCACCGTTGGGCGCTGATCCTGCTCAACGGCCTGCTGTTCGGTTTCGGCCATGTGCTGTTCGCCAACTGGATCGCCGTCGCCGGCACGATGATCACGGGGATGCTGTTCGCCTACCGCTATGATGCGACGCGCTCGTTCTGGGCCGTCTGGCTCGAACACACGTTGTGGGGATGGCTGGTGTTCACGGTCGGCCTCGGCGGCTACTTCTTCACCGGCGTGCCGAACCCGTGATCGCGTGTGCGATCAGGCGCGACGTTTGCGCGACGAGCGGATCGCCTCGTCGACGCCCGACCACAGCGCCAGGCGGGCTTCCAGCGCCTTGGCCGCTGCATCCGCCGCTTCGCGCCACTTGGTTCTGTCCTTGCCGCACAATTCGGCCAGCATGGCTTCGGCCATCGGCCCGTGATCGTGCTCGTCGAGATGGATATGGCGCTCGAGATAGAGCGTCATGGTGTCGAGCTTGGCCCCCTGCGTCGCGAGACCCTTCAGAAGTGCGCGGAACATGTCCGGGATCGGCTCCTCGCGACCATAGGTGAAGGCGGCGGCGACGACGTGGGGCTTGCCGGTGGCGATGAAATCGAACGTCGTCGCGACAAAGGCGCGGGCGGCGGGCGGGATGTCCTTGCGCGCCAGCGCCGTCGGCAGGCTCGCCAAGCCGTCGATGGCTTTCACGAAGCGCTCGACCGGCTTGGTGTCGGCGCCGATCTCGCGCATGGCATCGAGATACAACTCGTAATGGCTCGCCGGACGGCCATCGGCCTCGTCGCTCTCTTCCTCGAGCACGATGGCATTGATGAAGCGGCGCGTCGACGCCATGCCGATGGGCTTCCATGGCACGTCGACACAGGTGAGATCGCGCTGCAGCGCTTTCAGCAGCGACATGAAATCCCATACCGCGAAGGCGTGGTGCTGCATGAAGATGCGCACGTCGTCGATCGAAGCGAGCGAGCCGTAGACGTTGTGGGCGGCGAGCGCGGCCTTCAGCGGCGCAATCCGCGCTGCGATCGGGTTGGATGCCGGTTTGGGAGCTGCCTTGGCGATGGAGCGGACGTTCTCGGCGGCGACGTCAGATCGAGCGGCGACGTCAGCGGTCTTCCGGGCAGCGGTGGCCTTCGCCATGGCGGTTCTCATCCCTGGTGGTGGTGGTATCGGGTCGTGCCACGCACGGCTGGCGCAGCGTCGCGGCACCGAGACTTGGGGACGCGCGGCCTTATGGCAAGTCCACGACGGTGCGTCGCAATCGCGCGGGCGATGCGCGGGACGGCACCGCCGGGCCGGCGGCGCGGCGGCCATTGAGCCCGCTGCGACAATGAATTAGAACGCAGGCCAGATCCCATCAGCTACCGATTGCGGAGATAGGCGCCCCATGGCCGCGCATCAATACGTCTACCATATGCACAAGCTCTCCAAGACCTATCCGGGCGGCAAGCAGGTACTGAAGGACATCTCGCTGTCGTTCCTGCCTGGCGCCAAGATCGGCGTCGTCGGTCTCAACGGCGCCGGCAAGTCGACGCTGCTCAAGATCATGGCGGGCCAGATGACGGACTTCGTCGGCGAAGCGTGGGCGGCGGACGGCGTCAAGGTCGGCTACCTGCCGCAGGAGCCGGAACTCGATCCCAAGAAGGACGTGCTCGGCAACGCCATGGAAGGCGTCGCGGAGAAGAAGGCGATCGTCGATCGCTACAACGAGATCGCC
>JBKBNR010000234.1:0-4789 GCA_046295315.1 Hyphomicrobiaceae bacterium | reverse complement strand
GACCGGCAGGAGGCGAAATGGTCCGAGCGGTCGTTCCGCAACGTGCTCACCCTCGACGAGCCGTTGCAACTGCCGGACGGCATGGCGGACGGCATGTTCGACGACGACGCCAGCAGCATCACGCTCGACGAGGCGGACGTCACCATCATCCGGCAGGTCACCCGCGAAATCGGCCTCGAGCCGATCGCGACGCCGCCAGCGCGCGTGCCCCTCTCCGTCGACAACGCGGCCGGCGCCGGCACCGAGGAGTTTGATTCGTCCGACTACGCCGCCTATCGTGAGCGCGTCGAGGAAGCCATCGTCGAAATCGTCGGCCCGGCGGTTGCACGGCCACTACCAGGCCCATCAGCCGCAGACCAACGGGGCGAAAAACCGGTCGAACGGTTCCTCAAGGCGCTGAAAGGCAAGTGAGCAGACGTCGCGCCGTCGCACGTTCAATTGCCGCCCGGTGCGGACGATCGGCCAATCCCGGCCGATCACAGATCGAGCCGGATGCGAACCGCGTAGACAGCGACGGGTTCGACAGTAGACCGGGGCTTCGCCGCAAAAGCGCATTGCGTGCGACGCAGCGAGCATTATTGTGCGAAGCAACCAACATGAAACCGGGCCGCTCGACGCCGGCGCCAGATCACGAACGCGGAGCCTCAGATGACCCTTGCCCAGATGAAGCACGAAACGGCCAACCTGCTCGACGACACGGATCAACTGCTCGAAAGGGTCGGCGGCGTGGTTTCGGCCGCCGAGCGCGTGCTCGCCGCCGCCAAGGCCGGCGTGCGCGTCAAGGTGCAGGAGGCAGGCGGCATCGACACCGCCCAGCACGCGACGCACGGTCTCGCCTGGCTGGCCACGACGGTGGAGGGCATCCGGCAGATGCTCGCCTGGGCGACGAAGCTGCAGAGCGAAGGGCGCCTCGGCGAAATCGAGCGCCTGCTGCTCGCCGCCGCCGCCGCCGAATATGCCGCCCAGATCGCCGGCGGCATCCCGATGAGCCAGGTCGAGATCGTTCGTCCCGATGCCATGGGCATCTCGAGGACCGAAATCCGCCGCTTCGAGGACGCCACTGCCGACGTCGTCGAGGCTGGCAGTTCCGATGCCGTCAAGGCGCGCCTCGCCACTCTGATCAAGGATATGCAGGGCGCAACCACCTACGGCTGCTCCGGTCTCGACGAGGTTCACGCCGAGATTCACGAGCAGATGCGCAAGTTCTCGGAAGCCGAGGTGGTTCCGCACGCGCACGAATGGCACCTCAAGAACGACTACAGCCCGATGGAGATCGTGCAGAAGGTCGCCGAGCTCGGCGTCTTCGGCCTGACGCTGCCGGAGGAGTTCGGCGGCATGGCGCTCGGCAAGGAGAGCATGTGCATCGTCTCGGAGGAACTGTCGCGCGGCTATATCGGCGTCGGATCGCTCGGCACGCGATCTGAGATCGCGGGCGAGTTGATCCTCCACAACGGCACGCCGGAGCAGAAGGCGAAGTACCTGCCGAAGATCGCGTCGGGCGAAATCCTCCCCACCGCCGTGTTCACCGAGCCGAACACCGGCTCCGACCTGGCCAGCCTGAAAACTCGCGCGGTGAAAGAGGGCGACACCTATAAAGTTACCGGCCAGAAGACCTGGATCACTCATCCCGTGCGTGCTGACGTGATGACGCTTCTGGTTCGCACCAACCCGAACGAGAAGGGCTACAAGGGCCTTTCCATGTTGCTGGCCGAGAAGCCGCGGGGCGACGACGCCAACCCGTTCCCGGCCGCAGGCATGACGGGCGGTGAAATCCATGTGCTCGGCTATCGCGGCATGAAGGAGTACGACATCTCGTTCGACGCCTTCGAGGTGCCGGCCGAGAACCTGCTCGGCGGCGAAGAAGGCCAGGGCTTCAAGCAGCTCATGAACACGTTCGAGGCCGCCCGCATCCAGACCGCCGCCCGCGCCGTCGGCGTTGCGCAGTGCGCCATGGACCTCGCCCTGAAGTACGCGCTCGAGCGCAGCCAGTTCGGTAAGCCGATCTACGCGTTCCCGCGCGTCTCGAACAAGATCGTCATGATGGCCGTCGAGACCATGATCGCGCGCCAACTCACCTACTTTGCCGCGCGCGAGAAGGACGAAGGCCGGCGCTGCGATCTCGAAGCCGGCATGGCGAAGCTGCTTGGCGCCCGCGTCGCCTGGGCCAACGCCGACAACGCGCTGCAAATCCACGGCGGCAATGGCTTCGCGCTCGAATATCCGGTGAGCCGCGTTCTCGCCGACGCGCGCATCCTCAACATCTTCGAAGGCGCCGCCGAAATTCAGGCGCAGGTCATTGCGCGGCGACTGCTCGAAGGCGCCAACTGATCGCCGCGCCTGATCGGACTGACGCAAAATGAGAGGGAGGCTCGGCCAGCCTCCCTCTTTCACATCCACTCTTTCACACCACTCACGCCGTTCGGTGAGGCTGCACTTACGCCACGCGGCGCAGGACGCCGATCACGACCAGCAGCACCACGGCGCCGATGGTCGCGGAGATGATCTGCCCGATGATGTCGCCACCGGTGAACAGTCCGAGGCGCGGCAGCAGCCAGCCGGCGACGAACGCGCCGACGATACCGACGATGATGTTGCCGACGACGCCGAAGCCGTAACCCTTGACGATGAGGCCTGCCAGAAAGCCCGCCACGGCACCGATCAGCAGCCAGATGAGAAGTGCTTCGATCGCCATCTCTTTAATCCTTTCCAAGATGCCGGGCATCGTCGCCGACGCGGCGACGCCACCCTCGGCGCGCCCACCGCGCCGTCCCGCCCGACAACGGCAACCTGAGGAAATAGGTCCGGCGAAACCGAGCAAAAAGAAAAACGGGGAACCGGAGTCCCCCGTTCTCGCCGTCTGATGGATCGTGTCGCGTGCTTGCGCCCCGCGCGCCTCAGGCCGTTTTGCGGCGATTCTGCGCCAGCCAGCCGTCGACCAGCGCCACCGTCTGGTCGATTTCGTCGAGGCGCCGGCCCTTCTGCGCGGCGATCGCCTGCACCAGCAGGTCGACGCGCTCGATGTTCATGGCACCCGCGGCAAGTGCACGCGCCGCTGACGACGGGCTGAGCAGCGAGGTTGCAGCAGCCGCGTACTTGTCGAACGGCACCATGTCGGACGGGTCCGCGCCGAGCGACACGCACAAATCCGCAACCCAGTCGTAGACCTTGCGCGTCGCCGCGATGTCGGAATGCACAGCGTCCTTGATCGCCCGCATGCCGTCCGCCTGCACGCAACGATAGTTGCCGGCCAGCAGCATCGCCCATTTGGCCATCGGCACGAACAGCGACTGATGCACCTTCAGTTTCACCGGCAGTTCGACAGGCTGGCCGTCGACCATATACCGCGCCGCCGAGATGTCGGCCTCGAGCCGATCGAGAATGGCCGTATCGGCATCGTCCGCAAAACGCGCCGACTTGAAATTGGTCGGCAAGCGCACCTGCAACACGTTGACCTTGTCCTCCGGCGGACGGAAGGCCTGCGGATCGGGGCTGCACAGCGTGAACTTGTCGGGGTCGAAGCCGGCCCAAACACTGGGATCGGTATAGCACGAGTGGAGCGCGGCTATATCAAGACCTGGGACACGCTTGAGATAGGGCAGCGGCGGCATGTTCATGATCGACATGACCGGCACACGCGATTTGGCCACCGCGGCAAGCAACTCGCGCACGCCGGCCGCGCCGTACTGCGGCTCCTGCATGGCGAGCGCCACGAGATCGAATTTCGCCGGATCGACGCCGGCCGGACCCGCCGCCGAGAGTTTGCCCGGAAGCGATCTGGAATTGACCTCGACGAGGCCCTGACGGCCTTTCACCGGCATGCGCACGATGGCGCCGTCACGGTTGATGGCGTCGGCCTCGGCCGGCAGACAGACGAGCGTAACGTCGTGCCCGGCAAGCGCAACCTTGGCGCCCAGCAACGAGCCATAGGAGGCCCCGAGCACGAGGACCCGCAGAGCATTGGTCATTGGAACAGCTTTCCCTTTGCAGCCGGGCGTCCCGTTTTCGGGATCGCGCGGAGAGGTTCGACGTCGGCGCCTGATCAAGGTCGTAACTCGGGCAGGCCGCGCTGCACAATCCTGCCGGATTGCCGCATCCCCGCTCGGCCAAAGCAATGTTCGGCAAGCACAATTCTGGTATCTTGGCATGCCAGCGCACTGGCACGGCATTCCCTCCGGCGAGCAGAACCGGACGTGCCGCGGGCCAACAGGGAAAAGAAATGGCATTCCAACATCCTACCCGATCGGGTTGGAGCGCGACCCCTCTGCGCAATTTTACGCCACAGGTCAATTATCGAGCAAAAGCTGGTGAGCGGGTTGGCATCGCAGGCTGCCGCGACAGTGCCGATATGCCGCAGGTAAAACGTCCGGCCGAGGTACCAATGGCGACAGCCGCAGCCCCCGACTAGGACTTTCGGTCGCCGCGCCAGCGGCCTTGACGGCAATCAAAGTCCCAACGGGCGGCTTGGATCAGCCTCTGGCGCAGCGCGAGATAACGCGCGCCTACAGAGGATTCGAGATCATGAGAACAACGCGCGCCGCCGCGGCGCTCATCGCCGCTATTGTGCTCTCCCCCGCCGCCAACGTGTCACGCGCCCACGCCGAACTGAGCGAGGCCGGCCGGGAAGCGATGACGAAAGCCGGAAAAATCATGTTCGAGCACCGTTGCCGCACGTGCCACGCCGACGATCCGGCCAAGCAGAGCTATGGCCCGAGCCTCGTCGGCGTCGTCGGCCGCAAGGCTGGCTCGGTCGAGGGCTTCGCGTATTCCGATGCGCTCAAGACCTCTGGCA
>JBKBNR010000233.1:0-4791 GCA_046295315.1 Hyphomicrobiaceae bacterium | reverse complement strand
CGTCCGGCCACCGGATAGTGCCGGTCGATGACCGAGGTTTGTGACAAAACTGCGCACTACATTCGCGCATGCGCATATGCTAGAGACTGTGCGGTTGCAGACCAGATCCGCGCCGCGCGTGGAAGCGGAGGACGTACAGCCGCGACGTCGGTGGACGTGCGCAACTGGGCTGACCGATAACCGTACCGGCTTCAGCCAAATAATAACGCACCGGAGCGACCGGACACGTCCGGCGGCACCCGGTCACATCGTTCGTTCAGGGTGGGAAAGCAATGGACGTTGCAGAGCGGCAAGAGACCGTGGAGGGCGAGACCGCCCCCCGGCGCGGCAGGCTGATCGAGCAGGCGCAGAAATGTCTTGCCGGGCCAACCGCGCAAAAGTACCTGCCGATCCTCTGCTGGTTGCCGAACTATAAGCGTGACGACCTGCCGAGTGACCTGACCGCAGGCACCATCGTCGCGATCATGCTCATCCCGCAGAGCATGGCCTACGCGCTGCTCGCTGGTCTGCCGCCCGAGATGGGGCTCTATTCGAGCATCCTGCCACTCATCGTCTACGCGTTATTCGGCACCAGCCGCACACTCGGCGTCGGCCCGGTGGCGATCGTGTCGCTGGTCGTCGCCTCGACGCTGATCCCGATGGCCAAGCCCGGCACCCCCGAGTACATCGGCTACGCCATCGCGCTGGCGTTCCTCAGCGGCATCTTCCTCGTCGCGCTCGGCAGCATAAAAGCCGGCTTTCTGACCAACTTCATGAGCCATCCGGTGATCGCCGGTTTCACCAGCGCGGCGGCGCTGATCATCGCCTTCAGCCAGTTCAAGCACCTGCTCGGCATAGAACTCGACCGCTCGTCGTTCATTCCGACGATGCTTTGGCAGACGGCGCAGAAGCTCGACACCATTCACCTGCCGACGCTGCTCATCGCCGGCCTGTCGCTGGCCTTGCTGTTCGGGCGCAACTGGATCGGCCAGCAGTTGAGGCGCGCCGGACTGCTCGACGACTTCTGGTCCGACATATTGCCGAAGGCCATGCCCCTGGTCGTGGTTCTGGTGACCACCGGCCTCGCATACTCGCTCGATCTCGCGGCGGCGGGCGTGAAGATCGTCGGCGCCATCCCGCAGGGGCTGCCGGCGGTGACGATGCCGCCGCTCGATCTGACGACGATCGAGAAGCTCGCGGTCGGCGCCATGGTCATCGCTTTCGTCGGCTTTCTCGAAAGTGTGTCGATCGCCCGGACGCTGGCCAGCAAGCGGCGCCAGAAGATCGTGCCCGATCAGGAACTGGTGGCGATGGGTGCGTCGAACATCGCCTCGGCGATGACGGGGGGCTATCCGGTCGCCGGCAGCTTTTCGCGCTCGTCGGTGAATTTCTCGTCCGGCGCTCGCACGCA
The DNA here is from genome assembly GCA_046295315.1 of Hyphomicrobiaceae bacterium. Classification (GTDB taxonomy): domain Bacteria; phylum Pseudomonadota; class Alphaproteobacteria; order Rhizobiales; family Hyphomicrobiaceae; genus JAEUMD01. Next base: position 3,401 of record JBKBNR010000233.1, on the reverse strand, counting down.
GCTTTCCGCCATCGTTTCGGTCGGTTTCATCATCGTGACGCTGCTGCTGCTGACACCGCTGCTCTACAGTCTGCCGAAGGCGGCGCTCGCCGCGATCATCGTCGTCGCCGTCGTCGGTCTCGTCGATTTCCACCCCGTCGGCCACATGTGGAAATATATGAAGCTCGATGCCGTGAGCTTCCTCGCCACCTTCGCCGCAGTGCTGATCCTCGGTGTGGAAGAGGGCATTCTCGCCGGCGTGGTGTTGTCGATCGCTTTCTTCCTCTGGCGCACCAGCCAACCCAATCTCGTCGTGCTCGGTCGTCTCGGCAACACCGAGCAGTTCCGCGACGAGCGCACCAACGAGGTGACGACCTACGAGAATATCCTGCTGCTGCGCGTCGACATGAGCCTCTATTTCGCCAATGCGGCGTACATGGAGGACTTCGTGCTGCGATATGTGGCCGACCACCCGAAGATCGACCATTTCGTGCTCGTGTGCTCGTCGATCAACGTCATGGATGCGAGTGCGCTCGAGACGCTCGAGTCGCTCGAATCGCGGCTCAAGGCAGCCGGCGTCACAATGCATCTGGCGGCGGTGAAGAGTTCGATCCTGAAGCGCTTGAAGGCGATCGACTTCTTCAAAACGCTGGAGCCGGGGCGCGTGTTCATCTCGGCGCATCACGCCGCGCTCGAGCTCGGCGCAACGCCAGTACTGGTGACACCACCGGGCACCAGCGCCAAGGCGGCGTGACCGCGCGATCGTGCAGCGATCGGTCGAGCGGGCCGACGAAACGGGGCGTCGATGGCGCCCCGCTTGTGCTTGAACGTTTGATCAAGAGGTTCGCGACGCCGCCCCGTCCGATCAGGCGTGCAGTTCGATCTCGGTGATCTTGCCTTCGAAGGCGACGCGGTCGAACGGCTTCAACAGGCAATCGTTGGCGCCGTGCTCGATGGCGCGGGCAATGTCCTGGTCGTCGTTCTCGGTCGTCATGTAGACGATGAATGGCGTCCGCTTGGCTTCGATGGCGCGGATGGCCGAGATGGCGTCGAACGGTGGCTTGCCGGGCATGTGCCAGTCGAGCAGGATAAGGTCTGGCATCGCGACTTCGCAGCGCTTGATCGCTTCGTCGCCATTTTCCGCTTCGGTGACCATGTATCCCATACGCTCGAGGAACGCGCGAGCGACCCTGCGGATGATGTCGGAATCGTCGACGACCATGCAATGCTTCATCGGCAATAGCTCCGGATTGGTCTGCCGCTGGAAGACCGCGGCCTTATGCCGACGACGGAGTATGGCCGCGCCGCGGCAGTGGAAATTCCGTTGCACTCTGCGGGAACACAATTAATCGCCGGTTAAACGGCGCTTGCTGCTCATTTGAATGATGGATGATCGGCAATTAGCGCGTGCGGGTTGCATTGCGGTCGCGCAGCGCACGCGCCGCCCGTTGCGCGGGATCGGGCCTCAGCCGAACGGCTTGGCGGAGAGCAGGATGTCGGCCCCGTCCTTCAGAATTTCGAGCCGCATTCCGGCAGAACCGGCCAGCCGCCATGTGTAATAGGCCTGAACGGTGAGGGCATCGAGAGCCGGCGGCTTCTGACCGGCGACGAACTCTGTCAGATACTGCGGCGGCCGTGCGCCGGTACCGCGGCAGCGCACCAGGAAGCTCGGCGCTTCGATGGTGCCGCCCATCAGCACGTCGATGTCGCCACCCTTTGGCAGGGCCGTGATCGCGGCCTGCACCAAGTTCAGCAGCAGCTTCACCTTATCCTTGGCCATATGGCCCGGGAGCCCGCGCCAGTTGAGCCGGTGCTTGCCCTGTCCGATGAGACCGTGGGAGATCTGCTCGGCGGTGCCGAGGTCGATCAGCGCCCCCGCCGACCCGGCGGCACCGAAGGCGAAGCGCGCGAACTGCAGCCGTGCCGACGCCTGCTCCGTGACGTTGCGGATGACGTCCAGGGCGTAGCTCTTGGCTTCGGCGTCGTTGTCCTGATCGAAAATTTCGAGACCGTTGTAGATGGCGCCGACCGGGCCGATGACATCGTGACAGATCTTGCTGGAGATCAGCGCCGCGAGTTCGAGATCGGTCGGTTGAGCGATGGCCGTCGTGGTCGCCGTCGCGGTGGTCGCCGTTGCGGTGGACGGTGCTGTCGTGGTCATGCTCGACGTGGTGATGCGCGAAGCGGTCATATGGCCCCCAATTTGACGCGCCGGACGCAGCCACGACGTTGGGTCGCAGGCCGCGCACGGACGTATCGTCTGGTTTCGGTTCGGCCGGGCGGCTCGAGCGTAGGAGGCTCAACGCGAGCTGACATCACCGCGGCATCGGTATTCACCGAGAGATACATGCGGACGCGCCGTCTGCAAACCGGCCTCGCGCCCGTTGGCGGCCATGGCCGGCCGTTTTTCTGGGTTTGGGGCCACACGGCAACGTGTGCTCCCGCCTGAAGTCTCGCAATCCCGGTCCTGAGGCGTGCCGGGCCACACTTTCGCAACAGTTGCAACCGATTCTCGATGGACGCTAATCGAGGGTCGGGCGCTCTGATTCGCCGGTGCGGCATCTCCGGCCGCCGCTGACGGCGAGGTTCGCGACGGCGAGGTGCGCATGAGGATCGAGACATGACGGTGAAGATTGGGACATTGGTGTACCGGGTGACCTTCGGCGCGCTGTTGGCCGCGACGGTGACAACGGCTGCGATGTCGACGGCAGGCAAGGCGGCGGACGACGGGCCCGGTCCGGCAGGCGCCGCCGCCTCGCGCCTGCAATTGGTACAGGCCAACGATGCCTATCGGCCGCCGCGCGACGATGGCCGGGCCGGTCAGGGCTACGGCGCCGGCTCGTACCGCGACGAACGCGGTGGAGCCGCGGAGACCTACCGTCCACCGCAGCAGGGGGCGCGCGGCGACGACGCTTACCGGCCCCCCGCATCGTCGGGCAACGGCTATGGGGATGGGCGCCCGGGCGACGTCGGCCGCTACGACAGCGGCCGCTACGAGAACGAGCGCGGGTATTCGGATCGGGGTGTGCCACCGAGCGGTAGCTATGGCGAGCCATATGCGCCGCCGCCGGCCGGTGCCGATGGCGGCGGCTCGTTCCGGGGCGACCGCGCCGACCGCGGCCGTGACTATTACGACGACCGTGGCCCGCGCCTGGACCGCTATGCCGACGACGACACGGGCCCGCCCGACACGTATTCACAAAGCGAGATCGTCGCAGCCGGACACAGCTTCTTCGGGTCCATCACGCAGGGACTGGCGCGTGTCATCGAGCACGCCTTCAAGCAGGCGGGGCGCCCCAACGGCTATATTCTGGGAGAGGATGCGGGCGGCGCCTTCGTCGCCGGATTGCGCTATGGGCAAGGACACCTCTACACCAAGAATGCGGGTACCCACCCGGTTTATTGGCAAGGCCCTTCGATCG
>JBKBNR010000232.1:0-4815 GCA_046295315.1 Hyphomicrobiaceae bacterium | reverse complement strand
CCCTGCCGTTCGGCGGCTTATCGCTAGTGCGCGCGGCGTCGATGGCCGCCGTCATGTCGGCGGGCAGCATCCTGAACTTGTACGCCGCAGCGCCTGCCGCCAGCGCGACAGCAAATATAGACACCGTGACAAGAGGCCATTTCATCGATCGTTCTCCGCCGTCACGGCATCAGGTCTCGCGGCCGGGGCCGCGGCGGCGGCGCTCTCGCCGCCATTCGGTTCGGATAAGGGGTTGAGAAGCGATCCGACCAGCGACACGATGGCCGGCATCAGGGCGGCGCTGTCGAAATCGGGCCGCACCGCGCGCCGCCACATCATGCCGTCACCGATGACGACCAGCAGGCGCGCCAGCGTCGCGGAATCGAGGTCCGGCGCGATGCGACCTTCGCCGCTGAGGCGTTCGAACAGCCGCTCGAAGCTCGACAGCACCTGATCGTCGACCGTGCGATAAATCGCACCGACAGCGTCGTTGCGGGTCGACTCGATGCCGATCTCGAGGCACATCCGCGCGTCATCCGCGGGATCGTCGACGAAGTAGCTTTCGCCGATCGCAGCCAGCGCCTGCATCAGGTCGGGCGCCGTCGCGAGGTTCTGGAAGCGGCTCTGGAATATGGCGCGGTCGCGTTCGGCGAGGCCGGCGATCAGATCCTCCTTGGACCTGAAGTAGACATACAACGCGCCGGGGCTCACCGACGCTTCGGCGCAGATGTCGGCCATGGTGGTGCGATGAAACCCGGCGCGGGCGAAGCAGGCCTCGGCTGCGTCGAGGATGTGCTCGCGCCGGGCGCGCTGGGTATCGGGTTTCAGGCGCGGCATGGGTGGGCCTCGGGCTCGGTCAGCCTGATACGGCGGTCGGTTAGGTTACGGCGCGACGATACGCTCGGTTTGCGGGACGCGACGACGGACTTCGCCGCACGCGGCGCTGCAACAACAGAACAAAACGAACGTTCGTTTTATTTTTCCAAGTTGACGTAAATGTCAAGTCGCGGATTGCCGGGGTGGAGATGTCGCCGTGTGACCGGCAGTTGCTCGTGGCTCGAGCGGAAATCGAGGTTCACCCGGATCGTCTGGCGCAGGAGGGCTTCGGGCAACGAAAAGGCCGCGGTGAAACGCCACCGCGGCCGTCGATCAACCCGTTCAACGTGCGCGGACCGAACGAGCCGGGCCGGCCATCAGTAGCGATAGTGGTCTGGCTTGAACGGGCCCGTCTCCGGCACGCCGATGTAGGCGGCCTGCTCGGGACGCATCTTGGTCAGCTTCACGCCGAGCTTCTCAAGGTGGAGGGCCGCAACCTTCTCGTCGAGCAGTTTCGGAAGCGTGTAGACCTTCTTGTCGTACTTGCCGTTGTCGCGGTTCTGCCAGAGCTCGATCTGCGCCAGCGTCTGGTTGGAGAACGACGACGACATGACGAACGACGGGTGGCCCATGGCATTGCCGAGGTTCACCAGCCGGCCCTCCGACAGCAGGATGATGCGGTTGCCGGACGGGAACTCGATTTCGTCGACCTGCGGCTTAATGTTCGTCCACTTGAAGTTCTTGAGACCCGCAACCTGGATTTCGTTGTCGAAGTGGCCGATGTTGCAGACGATGGCGCGGTCCTTCATGGCGCGCATGTGGTCGATCGTGATGATGTCCTTGTTACCGGTGGCGGTGACGAAGATGTCGGCGCGCGGCAGGGCATCCTCGATGGTCGCCACCTCGTAGCCTTCCATCGCCGCCTGCAGGGCGCAGATCGGGTCGACCTCGGAGACGATGACGCGGGCGCCGGCCTGGCGGAGAGAGGCCGCGGAGCCCTTGCCGACGTCACCGAAGCCGGCGACGAACGCGACCTTGCCGGCCATCATGACGTCGGTGCCGCGGCGCAGCGCGTCGACGAGCGATTCACGGCAGCCGTAGAGGTTGTCGAACTTCGACTTGGTGACGCTGTCGTTGACGTTGATCGCCGGGAACAGCAGCTTGCCCTCCTCGGCGAGCTTGTAGAGGCGATGGACGCCCGTCGTGGTCTCTTCAGAAACGCCGCGGATCGACTTCGCGACTTCGGCGAACCAGCCCTTCGGCTTCTCGGCCAGCATCTTCTTGATCAGAGCGAAGAAGATCTCTTCTTCCTCGGACCCGGGACTGGCGAGGAACGCGGTATCGCCGTTCTCGGCCTTGAGGCCATAGTGCACGAGCATCGTTGCGTCGCCGCCGTCGTCGAGGATCATGTTCGGCACGCCGCCGCCGTGCCAGTCGAACAGCTTGGCGGTGAAATCCCAGTATTCGACCAGCGTCTCGCCCTTGAAGGCGAATACCGGCGTGCCGCCCGCGGCGATGGCGGCGGCCGCGTGGTCCTGCGTCGAGAAGATGTTGCATGAGACCCAGCGGACGTCGGCGCCGAGCGCTTTCAGCGTCTCGATCAGCACGGCGGTCTGGATGGTCATGTGCAGCGAGCCCGCAATGCGGGCGCCCTTGAGCGGCTGGCTCGGGCCATATTCGGCGCGGATGGCCATCAGGCCGGGCATCTCGGTCTCGGCGAGCTCGATCTCCTTGCGGCCGAACGCGGCGAGCGAGATGTCCTTGACGATGTAGTCGGTGGCTGCGGTCATCGCTCTGTCTCTCCTGATCGATGGCGGTTCCCCGGCGCATACAACAGCGGTGGGATGCCCGCAACTACATATAAACAACTCGTTATGTGTTTCGTCGGGCGATGTGCCGCGCCAGCCGGGTTCGCGGCTCGTGATCGGAGGGTAGTGTGGCCGCCCGCAATACAGTTTGCGCTGCCGATGGGCGCCGTCGCGCCAGCGGATATGGCCCTGTCCAGCGGCACACCCGGATGGTCAAGTGTCCCATGAACGGCGGCCGCGCAACGGGGCGGTGGCGAAACCGTCGTCGACGGCGGCCGCCGCGGATCAGCGGCTGCGAAGCTCGGTGCCCCGAAGTGGCACACCGCACAGCACAAGAAATCCCTCGATCTTCGCGTGCGTCACGACCCAAAATATTTGAAGATGAGAATTCTTCAATAAAAACATGAAGAATAATTGGTTAACAGAAGATTGCTTCCATCAATAAAATTTGCACAAAAATCGAATAAACATGAAATATACTTATTATTTACTCAGTCAAAATACGGCGGATATTTTTACGATTACGAAACAAGTGACGCATTACTTTGATCAACGGTGCAATGAGTGTGCTGGAGGCACGTCATGATTGGGTTCTGTTTGCGTATGAAGACAAGGATGCCGGAGGCGACGCCCTCTCGTATTCGATCCACGTTCGTGAAGTTCGGCCGCAACGAGCGGGGCGAAATCGCCATCGCATTCGGTCTGCTCGCCGTCTTGATGATGATGTTCATCGGCGCGGCGATCGACCTCAGCAAGTGGCTGAGCGCTCGCACGGACACCTTGAATGCCGTCGACTCGGCGGTTCTCGCCGGTGCGCGGTCTCTGCAGGTCAACGCTGCCAACCCGAGTGCGGCTGTGCAGGCCGCTGAAGACTTCTACGCGGCCAACACCCGCGGCCGCCTGCAGGTCGAGGATGGCATCGAGTTCGTCACCGCTCGCAACAACACCGCGTTGCAGGCGAAGGGTTCCGCGTGGATCAAGACCCCGTTCCTCGGCTTCGCTGGCGTCGATCAGCTGCCGCTCGTCAAGCTCTCTGCGGGTGAGTTCGCGGAAGCCGTGGTCGCGGTCGGCGGCAACAGCCAGACGGAGCTCGAGATCGCGATGATGCTCGACGTCACGGGCTCAATGGCCGGCAGCAAGCTCGCCGACCTCAAGACAGCCGCCAAGGATCTGATCGACATCGTCGTTTGGGACAACCAGAGCGAATACCGGTCGCGTGTGGCGCTGGTGCCGTTCTCGGAAGCCGTGCGCGTGCCGAACTCGATCAAGACAGCGCTGAACATCACGGGTGCCTCGACGATCACGTTCATCCACAAGTCGACGGGCAAGAGCACGAAGTGGACCCGCGACAACAACTGCGTGACCGAGCGTCTGGGTGTCTTTGCGCTGACGGATGACGCGTTGACTTCGGTCACCAAGCCGGGCCTGTTCTACGACTCGAACGGCCAGTGCACGCCGACCGCCGCAAGCGTCGTTCCGATGACGGCCGACAAGGCCTATCTGAAGTCGCAGATCGACAGCTACGTGGCGAGCGGCAACACGGCGGGTCACCTCGGAACGGCGTGGGCCTGGTACATGCTGTCGCCGAACTGGAACTCGATCATGCCGGCGGCCAACCGTGTCGAGCCCTACTCGAAGCTGACCGAACTGAACGCGAAGGGACAGCCGAAGCTGAAGAAGATCGCGGTGCTGATGACGGACGGTGAATACAACCAGCAATACTGCCCGGCCGGCATCGTCACCTCGGCGCTCAGCTGCTCGATCGTGAACGGCAACCCGACGCAGCAGGCAGCAACGCTGTGCACCAACATGAAGGCGAAGGGCATCGAGGTCTACACGGTCGGCTTCGCCCTCGGCGGCAACACCACGGCACTGAACATGCTCCGCAACTGCGCCAGCAACCCGGACATGTTCTACCAGGCCGACGATGGCGAGCAGTTGAAGCAGTCGTTCCGTAACATCGCGCTAAAGATCTCGGACCTGTTCCTGTCCAAGTAGCTGTTCGGGCACCACTGAAAACGAGAGAGGAGGCGGCTCCAGCGCCTCCTCTTTCGCGTGTCTGATCATCTGGGGATCGAACTCGCGCGCGGGGTTGGCGGGGCGGCCGCGCGCAAGCAAGAGAGCGCGCGGGGTTGGCGGGGCGGCCGCGCGCAAGCAAGAGAGCGCGCGGGGTTGGCGGGGCGGCCGCGCGCAAGCCAGACAACGCGCGGGG
>JBKBNR010000231.1:0-4866 GCA_046295315.1 Hyphomicrobiaceae bacterium | reverse complement strand
TCAAGGACCATGTGCCGGAGACCGAGGAGTACGGAATCCGCAGTTTCGTCTACCGGGCGCGTGGGCCGTTCGAGCCGGCGAAGCTGCACGCGTTCTTCGACCGCAGTTGGCCGGGTGTCGTGCGCGCCAAGGGGTTCTTCTGGCTGGCGACGCGACCACAGTTCGTCGGCGAGGTTTCGCAGGCGGGTTCGCTCGTGCGTCACGAAGCGATGGGCTACTGGTGGGCGGCGGTGCCGAAGAAGAACTGGCCCAAGGATTCGTTCCTCGTCGAGCGGATCGAGAAGGGTTGGCACCGGCTCTGGGGTGATCGCCGGCAGGAGATCGTGTTCATCGGAACGAGCGAGATGGACGAAGGGCGCATTCGCGCCGAACTAGACGATTGCCTGCTGCTGCTGCCGAAGGAGGGCAAGGTCGACGCCAACGACTGGAGGCACCTTCCGGATCCCTTCCCGGTCTGGCGCCGGGATAAAGCGTAGTTAATCGCAAGACGCCCGATCGACGCTGGCCTTGAAACCGCCGCCGCGTGTTGCTGTCCGTGTTCAGAGGTCGGGCTCAGTCGAGGATCGCCGCCGCGCGGCAGATTTGATCGCCGCGGCGCGCGCCGCTTTCCGCGCGTGCGTGGTCTAGGCATCCCGGCGCCGGTATTTCGCGGCGTGTTCCCGGCGGAACAATCGAATTTCCTGGCAAGTGGTTAATGACCTGATCGGCGATCCGGGCAAGCGGTCGCCATTTCAAATCGGGAGGCCTGCAATGTCGGCAGCGATAGGACTTGAAGCGGCAACGGACACGACCTTGGAAGCGGGCGAAGTTCAACAGCGCGCGCCGTCGCTCGTCGAGGGGGTCGCAACCGGCTTCGCAACCACGTTGTCGGGCTATTTCTTCCTCTCCTGCGCTTATCTCTACTGGCTCGCCGCAGCCGGCGGCGCGGTGCTCAGCCTCGTGCTGCCGCGTTCGCTGATCTTGCGCGCGCCGCTGGCGTTTCTCACCGTCTCGTCCCTGCTGATGGCGGCGGCGACGCAGAGCATCACTGGGTTCTGGCCCGACTACACGAGCCTGAGCGACATCGGCCGCGAGGCGCTGCTGTGGGTCTCGATCGGCTTGTTTGCGCGCAGCTACCTCATCTACACGGAGTTCCCGGATTCGTTCGAGGGGCTGAAAGAAGCGATCCAGCAGCGCCCCCTCGATCGCTGGATCGCCAGCCATCTGCATCACCCGATCGACGCCATCTTCACCCGCGTCTGGGTGGCCAACTCGGTCGCCATCATTCCACTGACCGTGCTGGTGCTGATCCCGTCGACGCTCAATTATTTCGTCGTGCTCGCCTACTTCGTGGCGCTGCTCATCGCGCAGTTCCCGCACGAGTTGATCGACCACGTCAACCTGCACACCCGCGTGTTCCACCCGAAAGCCGGCACGCCGGAGCGCGCTAAGCGCATCCTGAAAGCGCTGCAGTTCTACTTCGAATATCCCCACCAACTGATGCTGGCGCGCACGCCGGAGTATCACCGCATCCAGCACGTCTATGTGCATCACGTCGAAGACAACGGGTTGCTCGACAGCCAGACGACCGCTCCCTACGACCGCACCAGCTTCCTCGATTTCTCGCGCCACGCGCTGATCCAGGGCCTCGACATGGTGTCGGGCTATAAGGTGTTCGCCTACCTGAACGTGAAGGGCAAGAAGCGCCAGGTGCGGGAACTGATGCGCGGGTTCGTCATCTGGTACGGGTTCCTGGTCGTGGTGGCGCTCATCAATCCGCTGGCTGCCGCGCTCATCTGGGTATCGCGCTTCGTCGGTGGCAACATGCTGTCGCTCGTCGCCTTCTGGCAGCACGGCCTCGTCGACGACCACGACATCACCGACGTGCACGGCAACTCGGTCAACTTCCTCGGCGCCGATCACGGCAATCTCGGCAGCGATTATCACGTCGAGCACCATCTGCAGCCGGGCCGCCACTGGAGCAACTACTACTCCGTGTTCACCAAGCAGACCGAGTCCGAAACCGGCCACCGCGCGGTGCTGATGCAGAAGGAGGTTTTCGGTCCGCTGTCGTTCGTCGCAGCACTCTGGCGGCGCGATTATGAGGCGATCGCCGAACGCGCGAGCCTCGCCGGCGTCGACAAGAACGATAAAACGGCGCTGGCGGCGATCGTGGCCGAACGCACCGGCGCCCATGGCATCGGCCTCAGGTCGGGCTTCAATCTGGCGCTCGACCGCGCCGTCAGCCGCGTCATGTCGGTGGTGCTGCCGAAGGCGTTCAATGCCTGACGCGCGCGGGGTTGGCGGGGCGGCCGCGCGCAGAGAAGAGAGCCGCGCGGGGTTGGCGGGGCGGCCGCGCGCAGAGAAGAGAGCCGCGCGGGGTTGGCGGGGCGGCCGCGCGCAGAGAAGAGAGCGCGCGGGGTTGGCGGGGCGCCCGCGGGCCAGGCGAAGCGGCGCGGGGTTGCCGGCAGGCGCAGGCCTGAATCGCAGAAACGTGCGGCCGCGCGCAAACCGGAAGCGCGCGGGGAGCAACAAGTCCGGCCACTTATCTCCCGATATGCATCATCGCCCGCTCGGCCAGCGCCGTTATTGTGAGCAGCGGATTGCAGCCGAGCGAGCGCGGGATGATCGAGCCGTCGATCACATACAGCCCGTCATGAACCGCTGTGCTCGCCGTGCCCTTCGCCGCATCGAACACTGCGCCGTAGTGATTGACGACACCATCAGTGCGCTCGCGCCCCATACCGCAACCGCCGAGCGGGTGCGCGGTGGCTGGCTGATGCCCCATGATGGTTCCGGCGAGCGGGTTTTTGACGTAACTGCCACCACCGTTCTCGACCAATGCCGTCAACTTGGCGTCGAGGCGCGCATAGCACGGCTCGTCCTTCGATCCCGGCCACGACAGCGCCAGGCGGTCGTCGTCGAGGCGGAATTCTCCGGATGCGCTGTCGTGTGAGACGGCGAAGTAGGTGTTGAGGTGAGCGAACGGGCCATTATAGACGCCTTTGACGAGAGCTTGCAGCGCGCCGAGGATGCGCCCGTTCGGCACAAACAACAGCGGCAGTACCGGCGCCAGCGCCGACGGCAGAACGCCTTCCTGCACGGTCAGTTGGCGCATCAGGTCTTCCGTATCGTGAATTTCGATCTGGCCAGAAACCGCAGCGCCGATCTCACGGCCTTCGATCTTTGCCGGGTGGCCGATGCCGACGGCATTGACCGGCTCTTTCGCGCCCCATCCGAAGGCGATGATGTCGCCGTTCGCGGAGAAGCGCTTGCCCAGTCGATCGGACAGCGCCAGGCCGCGTTCGCGCGAGCGCAGCAAAATCTCGGTCGAGCCGAGGGTGCCGGCGGCAACCACAACCAACGCGGCCTCGATGACGACGTCCGTTGCGGCAGCCGCGCCGGTGGCGCCGCCGAGAACCTTCGCGTGCACGCGCCAGGAGCCGTCGCGCATCTTTTCGACATGGCGCACCTTGATGTGCGTGAACATCTCCGCGCCGTGCCGCTGGGCGTCGGGGAGGTAGGTCAGGGCAACGGTATTCTTGGCGCCGACATTGCAACCTGCACAGCAGTCGCCGCAGCGTGTGCACGCCGCCTGCGCGATGCCGGCCGGGTTGATCGTGTCAGCGAAGCTGACGGCGACGCGCGGCGCGATCGTGGTGTCGCCGAAGGCGGCGCCGGCCCGCTCCAGCGCCTTGAACTTGGACATCTCGCGGGCGCGCGGGTCGCTCGCCGGGCGTATCCAGAATTCAGCGCGGCGATAGCCTTCATCGAGCGTTCCGTCCTGACGGATCTCGCCGGGCCATACCTCGTCGGCAAAGACGCGCGCATCGGGCCTGAGACACACGCCTGCATTGACAAGAGATCCGCCGCCTAAACCGCAGCCGACCAGCACGTGCATGTCCTCGCCGAGCCGGACATCATAGAGCGCGGTGTCGGGCCCCGTCGCGACACGCTTGCCGCGCACCTGCATTTCATTCTTGAGGTCGGGAAAGCGGGCCGGAAACTCGCCGGTCACGACCTCGCGGCCGCGCTCGAGCACGCAGACCGATTTGCCGGCGCGCGATAGCCGCGACGCGGCGACGCCGCCGCCATACCCCGAGCCGACGACGACGACGTCGTAGCGCGCCTTCAGCCGATCGAGCGAGCGAGACAGCCTGGCCATGGTGGCTCCTGCCGGACAATGAACGACGGCTCTGGTCGGTATCGCGCCGTGACCCGTCCTGCAACCGGCCATCGCCCGCCGAGGTAAACGCAGCTGTGGGCGATTGCCGCGACAATGCGGCTTGAACAGAACGCTATTTGAACAGCACGAGACTCGCCGCCAGCGCCGCCATGCCGATGACCATGCCGTAGACGGCCTCGTGGCCCTTCGAGTAGCGCTTGGCCTCCGGCATCAGTTCGTCGATGGCGAGAAACACCATGACCCCAGCAATGACGCCGAACACGCCGCCGAATACGGCCTGCGTGAGAAAGGGTGCCAGAATCAGATAGCCGAGCAGGGCTCCAACCGGCTCCGCGAGCGCCGAGATGGCCGTCGCCATAACGGCCTTCGCTCGGCTGCCCGTCGCATAATACACCGGTATCGCGATCGAAACGCCCTCGGGGATGTTGTGAATGGCGATGGCGAAGGCCAGCGGCATGCCGACGACGGGATTGTCCAGCGTGGCGAAGAAGGTCGCGAGCCCCTCAGGAAAATTGTGGGCGGTGATGGCCGCCGCGGCGAGCAGGCCGACACGCGCGACGTTTGGCGATGCAACCGTATCTTCGTGATGATGGCCGTGGCCATGCAACACCTCCCGCTCGTCCATGCCCTCGTGCGGGTTGGGGATCACGCGATCGATGATCGCGAGCAGCAGCACGCCGCAGACGAAGGCCAGCGTGGCG
>JBKBNR010000230.1:0-4977 GCA_046295315.1 Hyphomicrobiaceae bacterium | reverse complement strand
GCGACTGCTGGCCGACCGAAATCTGGCCGAGCGTGTCGCTCTTAAAAAACCAGCACGACTGCAGGACGCTGAGACCGACGCCGGCATCGTCGCGATTCTGATTGACGGCGGTGGGATCGCCCGAGTTGGTTTCCACATGCAGCACATAACCGGCGCTGTAACCGGGAGCGATCTTGGCTTCGCCGGTGAATTTGAAGTGGCTTGAGAGTGTGACGCCCACACCAGTGACGTAGAAGTTGCTCTCGACGCCGTCATCCCAGTACGTCACCTGTTCGGCGATCCAGCCGGAGATGGTGAGCGAGACTTTACGGTTGCCCTTGCGAGCCGTCGTCGCCTCGAGTTCGGCGACACGCTCCTCGAGGTCCGCGCAGCAGTCACCCCCGAGATCGGCAGCGTTGGCGCTCGTCATCGAGAGTCCGCTCGCGAGCAGACCAGCGGCCAGCGCGGCGCTGACACTTACTTTTCTCATTATATGTACTCCCGTCTGCCTCAACTTCGTTACCAGCCGCCGACTGTGGCGGCAGTACGCATGGTGTTCAAACTGGCGATGCCCGTTACCCCCGAATCACCGCTCGGCTGAAAAAGTAAGCAGAAGCGAAGGCGTCAGGGAATCGCCTTGGCGGTCGGTTTTGTTGTATTGCGGACCGGGGTGGCGTGTATGTCACAGTTGAAATCTGTGAGTGTGGGTATTCTAACTTTGTTCTTGCTGTTGCGTGTATAGTCCGGGTGCGATCATATGCGCCGATACTGTTTTCGAGTGGCGAATGCAGGCAATCCGCGCAGGGGGCGGGATTTCCTTGTATCCGTTATCCCATAAATGAGGGGGGGGCGAACTGGTCAGTCGGTCGCGTTCTGGATCAGCTTGCGCGCCAGCAAGGCCACCACGACGACGAACAGCGCCGTTCCGTGGACGATCAGCACCATGTTGGGCCGGTCGCCGTATTCCGCGAGCACGAAATGCTCATAGAACTTGGCCTGAAAGCGATCCGGCTGGCCGAACGAAGCGCGATACTGGTCCTGCATCGCATCGAGGAGCAGGTAGGCACCGGTCAGTGCCTTGCCGTTGATGTAGACGAACATGCTCATGCCGAAGGCGGCGAAGATGCGAACCGACACCTTGAGCCCGTCCACCGATTTGCCGTAGATGAAAAGCATCGCGAATACAGCGATGTGCACGGTGATGAAGACCTGCCAGAGAAAATCGATCTGGGTGCGCGTCATCATGATCGCCTCGATCAACGCGCTTTCCTCGAGCATCACCCGCCCCCCCGATCTGATCTGTCCGACCGCCGCCGCCCTAGCACAACTCATACAACACGCCCCAGCCTGCGGAACAGGGGTCGCAGAGGGCGACCGACGCCATCAGGGCCGGCGCGCCGCGCGCCGCGAAACTGATGGCACGATGACGCATGGTCACCGCCTTCGCAGTCCTTGCCGCAGGTCTGCGTCCATCGTATGACTGTTGCGATGCAGCACCAAGCTCCGATGGGGCCGACGTTCCGTCGCAGCGGTCCGCAGTGGTCAGGCCCAGTTGTCCGGTATCGCCACACTTGCTGCCACAATCTCACACTAAATCACTGAGTCTAAGAGGTTTGCTTCGGCTGAAGAGCCAGAGTGGCCGGTCTCCGCAGGGGTTGTGCGGCCGGTAGCCCGACCGCAGTGCAGCGGCAGGGTTGCAGGCGGCGGGAAAGTCGCGGCTCGGCGATGCTGCACTGCAATATGAACGCTTGACAGAAGTTGTTGGGAAATGAACCACGATCTCGATCGCCGTGAGATGCTGCTGGGCGCCGCTGGTTGCAGCGCTCTCCTCGCCCTGGTCGGCTCCGCCCTGACGGTAATCCCCCGCGCCGCGGCGGAGGGTGAAGCCTCGCCCGGTCAGCCGTTCACGCCCGATCTCGTCGCCCGGCTGGCCAAGGGCTTGTCCGAACGGGCGTTCGAGAAGCCTCGCGCCGACGTCCCGGCGCCGTTCGACAAGCTCACCTACGATCAGTACCGCGACATCCGCTTCCGGCCCGAACAATCGGTCTGGCGCGGCCAAGGACTGTCGTTCGAACTGCAGCTTTTCGCGCTCGGTTATCTCTACGACGTGCCCGTTGATATTGCCCTGGTCGATGGCGGCAAGGCGTTTCCGTTGAAGGCGGATGGCCGGTTGTTTTCCATCGGTCCGCTGATCGGCAAAGGCAACGAGAATGCGCCCTACGGCTTCTCGGGCTTCCGCGTGCACGGGCCGATCAACCGCGCCGACGTGTTCGACGAGTATCTCGTGTTTCAGGGAGCGAGCTATTTCCGCGCCGTCGGCCGCGACGAACTCTACGGCCTCTCCGCGCGCGGGCTCGCCATCGACACCGCACGGCCGAGCGGCGAGGAATTTCCGTACTTCCGCGCCTTCTGGATCGAGAAGCCGGCCGCCGCCGATCGCGCGCTGACGGTGCACGCGCTGCTCGACAGCCCTTCGACGACGGGCGCCTACCGCTTCGTGGTGACGCCCGGCGAAACCACGGTGATCGATGTGAACTTCACGCTGTTTCCGCGGCGAACGATGGCGCATGTCGGCATCGCGCCGTTGACCAGCATGTTCCGCCACGGCAGTGCGCAGAACCGGCTCGTCGGTGATTACCGCCCGGGCGTTCACGACAGCGAGGGGCTGGCGATCCTCAATGGCAGCAACGAGCGCCTCTGGCGCCCGCTGACCAACCCCAAGACGCTGCAGACCAGCGCTTTCATCGACAAGGACGTGAAAGGCTTCGGACTGGTCCAGCGCGATCGGGACTTCCAAAGCTACCAGGATCTCGAAGCCCGCTACGAGCGTCGGCCGACCGTCTGGATCGAGCCGATCGGCGCCTGGGGTGAGGGCTATGTCGAACTGATCGAGATACCGACCGACGCCGAGATCCACGACAACATCGTCGCCTACTGGAAGCCGGCGAAGGCGCTCGAGCAGGGCATCGCGCACGCTTTCGCCTACCGCATGCACTGGGGGCCGCGCCTGCCGGTGGCATGGACCGGCGTTTCGGTGGTCAAGACCCGCATCGGAACCGGGGACGCGCCGGAGAAACATCTCTTCGTCATCGACTTCAAAGGGCCGGCGTTGTCCGAGTTGAGCGGCCTGCCGCGCGCCGAGGTGGCGACCAGTGGCGGCGTCGTCGCCAACGTCGTGCTGCAGGAGAATCCCGAGGTCCAGGGCATCCGCGTGAGTTTCGAATTGAACAGTGCCGGAACGGACACCATCGAGTTGCGTTTGGCTCTCAAGGCGAACGACAGGTTGATCTCGGAGAGCTGGCTCTACCGCTGGACGAGGGCTTGACCATGGATATGAGCAACACCGCCGACGTACACGGCCGTGTGCAGGGCGACCTCGTGATTGCCGCGTTGTCGCGCGACGTCAGCGACCCGACGCTGTTGCCGCCGCCGTCGCCGCTCGCCATGCCGGCGCAGGATTTCGCCGCCGAACCCGGTGGCGAGCGCCCGCGCGCGGGCGCGCGGGCGCTCGCTCTGCGGGTGGCGCTGTTCGGCGGCGCGGCGCTGGCCACTTTCGCATTCGGCTACGAGCTCCACCGCGTTCTGAGCGTCATCGGCATGACGCCGTTGCAGATCGTGTTCCTCGTCCTTTCCACGCTCGCTTTCGGCTGGATCGCGCTCGGCTCGCTCAGCGCGGCGCTCGGCTTCATCAGCCTCTACAACGGCGACAGGCCGGACAACATCGAGTTGCCGGACGCTCACGGTCCGCTCGACGTCAGAACGGCGTTGCTGTTTCCCGTTTACCACGAGGACCCGGCGCGCATCGCCGGCACCATCGAGGCGATGGTCAACGATCTCGATCAGTTCGGCCGTGCCGGGCGTTTCGACGTCTTCGTTCTCTCCGACACGCGCGGCGACTCGGCAGGCGAGGCCGAGCAGCAGGTTTATTGTGCGCTGGCCGAGCGTGTGGCCGGCATGGCGCCCGTCTACTATCGCCGCCGCCGCGAGAACAAGGCCCGCAAGGCGGGCAACATCAAGGATTGGGTCGAGCGCTTCGGCGCGGCGTACCCGCACTTCGTCATCCTGGACGGCGACAGCGTCATGTCGGGTGAAACGCTCGTCCGCCTGTCGCGCGCCATGGCCGCCAAGCCGAAAGCGGGCCTCATTCAAACCGTGCCGCGCCTGACCGGCGGCACGACGCTTCTCCAGCGCTTGCAGCAGTTCGCCTCGCAGGTGTACGGGCCGATCGTCGCCGCCGGCATGGCCATGTGGACGGGTAGCCAGGGCAACTACTGGGGCCATAACGCCATCATCCGCACGGAAGCCTTCGCGTCCGCCGCTGGATTGCCCGACCTGCCGGGCCGGCCACCGTTCGGCGGCCACATCCAGAGTCACGATTTCGTCGAAGCGGTGCTGTTGCAGCGTGCGGGGTATGGCGTGCATATGGCGCCGACGCTCGACGGTTCCTACGAAGGATTGCCGCCGACGCTCGCCGAACTCGTGGTGCGTGACCGGCGCTGGGCGCAGGGCAACCTGCAGCATCTCTCGATCGTCGGGGCCAGTGGCATCACCGGCATGGGCCGGGTCCACCTTACGATGGGGGCGCTGTCTTACCTCGTGTCGGCCATCTGGGCATCGTCGCTGGTGGTCGGTATCTTCCTGGCCCTGCAAAGCCAGCAGATGACGCCGAACTATTTTCCGGACTCGCGTTCGCTGTTTCCGACCTGGCCGGTGATGGATGCGGGGGCTGCAGCGCGGCTCTTTCTCGGCACCATGCTGGTGGTGTTGCTGCCCAAGGTATTGGGTTTGATCCTGGAGGTGCGCCGCGCCCGCGCCGCGCGCGAAGACTTCGGCACCATTCGCGCCGTGCTCGGCGGCATCGTCGAGACGGTGTTCTCGATCCTGCTGGCGCCGATTTTGATGCTGACGCAGACGGTCGCCGTGACCGAGATCCTGTTGGGGCGCGATTCGGGCTGGAAAGCACAGCGCCGCGCCAATGGCGAAGTGACGTTCGCTGAT